>JBBSBT010000555.1:0-2634 GCA_038250985.1 Bacteroidales bacterium | reverse complement strand
TTTGAATATTGAGGACGATATTGAAAACCTGCGTTACAACAACATCGTGATTGCAACTGATGCCGATGTCGACGGCATGCACATCCGGCTGTTACTGCTTACTTTTTTCCTGCAGTTTTTTCCCGACCTGGTGAAGTCCGGTCATGTTTATATTCTTCAAACGCCACTTTTCAGGGTGCGGAATAAGAAAAAAACCAACTATTGCTATTCGGAACAGGAAAGGCAGGATGCAGTTAAAGAACTGGGGCCCAGTCCTGAAATAACCCGTTTTAAAGGACTCGGTGAAATTTCGCCCGACGAATTCCGCCATTTTATCGGGGCTTCCATGCGGCTCGATCCGGTAATATTAAAACACCTTTCGGAAATTGAAGCCATCCTTTCATTTTATATGGGCAGCAATACTCCTGAGCGGCAACTGTTTATTATTGATAACCTGCGCAACGACGGGGAGATAGAGGAGAAGATACTGGAAGATCTGGTGGAACTGGAAGAAGTAGGAGAGGTGGCGTAAGAGATTTAATATCAGATTGCTTCTTGTTTTTAGTTGATGTGCGTTTTGTAAAGCAATTTCCAACGGGAGTGAAACCACCTTTAATAAACTATTATACAATAAAATGAAAAATATTAGTAGAATCAGTATTTTGCTGTTTGCTTCATTGGGACTAGTTCTAACGATAACAAGCAGTTGTAAGAAAGATGTCAATGAACAAAAGCAATTGCCTTTATTGATCACAAGTGATATTAGCAATATAAGTCCGATTTCGGCAACTTGCGGAGGAACAATCAGTACTGATGGTGGGCTGGCAATTACTTCACGTGGAGTTTGCTGGAGTACTTCATCAAAACCAACAATATCAGGAAGTAAAACCTCTGACGGTATCGGGATAGGATTATTCACCAGTATACTTGATGGTTTAGATGCAAAGACTATTTATTATGTAAGAGCATATGCTACTAATAGTGCAGGTACAGTTTACGGAAATGAAATAAGTTTTAAAACCATAATTAATCCCGAACCTATTTACACTCTAAACGTAATAGAGGGAAGAGATCTGCTCGATATGATTAAAACAACTGACGGTGGGTATGCAGGAATTGCTCGTACTAATGACGATTTCGAGATTGTCAAGTATGATGCTGATTATAATGTTGTATGGAGTAAAACCTACGGAGGCTCTAAGTTAGACTATGTTCAGGATATAATACAATCGAAAGATGGAGGGTATTTGGTTATTGGAGCAACAAAGTCATCAGATGGAGATGTAACATTGTTTCATGGAGATCAGGATATCTGGCTTTGTAAATTAGATGCAGATGGAAATTTAATATGGAATAAATGTTATGGTGGAACTGGTTCGGAGGGTGTGAGTAAGCAAGGCACACTGCTACAAACAAGTGACGGAGGGTATATTTTCGCTGGATACACAACCTCTGCAGATAACGATGTAACCGGAAATCATGGAGGGTATGATGTATGGGTTGTGAAAATTAATGCGACAGGTTCAATTGAATACCAGAAAACATTCGGCGGCTCCGGAGATGATTTTGGTAGAAACATTGTTAAAGATAATTTGGGATATGCACTCCTTACTTCAATAAGCTCAGATAACGGAGATTTTAATGCAAAAGGGATGTGGATAATTCAAATAAATGAAACCGGGGATATCGTTTGGAAAACAAATTTATTCGGGATTAATACAGGATTCATCAATACAACTAGCGACGGTGGGCTTGTAGTAGTAAATTCAAGTTTTATTGATTACTCGTTCTTCAAATTGAGTGCCGAGGGTAATGTGGAATTTACAAAAACGATCAACCTTCAGTCTATTTCAACAAAGCAACCGGATGCACAAAAGATTGTGCAAACAAATAACGGTGGTTATTTTGTAGCTGGAAGTCTGCTAAGTTCAAATAATTCCGATGCCATATTGTTTAGGTTGGCTCCCGACTTCAGTTTGCTATATAACAAACTATATAATGGTAATGATTTCGATATGTCAGCATCATTTATACCGTTAGGGGGAAATAAATACATGTATCATTTCATTAGTAATTCAACTGATATACCAGGCGTAACAAATCCAACCAGGCAAGCTGCAGTTATTGTAACTGTGGAGGAGAATTAAAGATTCTTCATTCGGTTGACCTCGCTACCGCTTAATCTCTTCGCGTGGTCAAATAGAACATAGTTCATTTGAAAACATACATATACCTGTCACAAGGGAATTCCTATGTGTTACCTATGTTCCTGTTGCTTCTATGTGGTTCATTTACTAATTCCAAATTCTATTTTCTAAACTAAACGACATTGATACATAATTATGAATAGACTTGTAATTCGACTATTCAGAATTCTTGCCACTTACTTCTGAATCCTTCTAAGAATTTGTTTTTTAAAAATGAGCGCTTACCTGTTCTTTAAATCCTAATACTCAATATTTCTTCTGTTTAGTAATATCTTCGAATAATCTCTTCCAAGTTTATTATTATATAGTTCATAAGACTTTTTAGCCCATTGCAATGCGGAGTCAGTATTTCCCAGCACTTCGTGCGATACAGCTATATTCAGGCAAGCCCGCCCGGCATTTTTTCTGCTTGTATGTTTAATTATTTCAGTCCAATCATCTATGGCTG
>JBBSBT010000554.1:0-2642 GCA_038250985.1 Bacteroidales bacterium | reverse complement strand
TTTATTTATAGCCATATATTCTGTCCTGGTAACACTCACATTGCTATTAAACATTAAGTATAGTGTGTTGTTATATATTTCAATCTGTATCTGAATTCAATAAAATCCGAATTACAATGAAACAGGGTGGAAATTTTAAAAATTATATTCTTTCAACAATTAATGACAACAGGCCAATCCTGATCCGGCTGATAGTAGGTTTGATATTTCTATCAGAAGGCATACAGAAATTCTTATTTCCTGATTTAGCCGGAACGGGCCGTTTCGAAAAAATTGGTTTTGCTGATCCTGCATTCTGGGCATATTTTACTGCAACATTCGAAATACTATGTGGTGCATTTGTTTTGCTGGGATTCCGGACACGGTTAGCTTCAATTCCCTTGTTTATCATAATGATAACTGCCTTTATAACGACCAAATGGCCTATCCTGGTAAATAAAGGTTTCTGGACTATGGCACATGAATATCGTACCGATTTTGCCATGACGTTACTCCTTATTTATTTGTTCATCTACGGAAGTGGCAGATGGTCGGTTGATTCCGGATTATCGAATGCGAAAAATCCTGAGCGATGATAACACTTTCAGGGAAATATATCAGTTTATCAGCGATGTTGTTTCTGCTCCTAAATACCGAAAGTTTTGCCGGACCGCCTTTTAATACCGACGACCCGCAAACCGTCGACTTTCGCCATTGGGAGTATTATATTTCGTCAATAAACACATTTCAACCACGGGCATGGACAGGAACAAGTCCTCATTTTGAAGTGAATTATGGTTTAATCCCCAATGTGCAGATTCACCTTCTCCTGCCAATGAATTATAGTTATATCCAACAGGCAGGCACTAATTTTGGATATGCCAGCACTGAGTTTGGATTTAAATACCGCTTTGTGCAGGAAACAAAGAACCGTCCCCAGGTTGGTGTATTCCCGATTATTGAAATACCAACCATAAAAAACACTGAATTCGGCAATGGCAGAGCTCAGATTTTCATTCCTGTATGGGCACAGAAATCATGGGGTAAACTAACTACTTACGGAGGTGCTGGTTTTTGGATTAATCCTGGTACAGGAAATAAGAACTGGATTTTTTCGGGCTGGGAACTTCAATACGACTTTACACCGGCCTTTACATTTGGTGGCGAACTATATTATCATTCAGCAAACACAGCAGATAGTAGGTCTGCAACCGGGTTTAACCTGGGCGGGTCAATTAATTTTACCGAAAAATTTCATTTAATTTATTCCATTGGTCATAGCATAACAAACGACAGCTTCATGAGCTCCTATGCCGGTTTATTATGGACTATATGAAGCTATCGCCCTCACATCAAAGTACGTCTATTTTTTCTTCTTCCTCTTCTTCCGGTTCTTTTCCTCTTCTTCTGCATCCCTGAGCAGGGTCTTCCAGTCCGATTTGGTTTCGGCTGTAAAGGCAAGGGTTTCAGTATAATCCTGGCTTTTAATTTCCATTACTTCAACCGGCTTACCGATATATTCTTCAATTTCTTCGAGCAAAGGCTTTTCGTCGTTGCTGCAGAATGAAACGGCCACTCCTTTTTTATCCGCCCGGCCGGTGCGGCCCACACGGTGAACATAGTTTTCGGGTTTCTCGGGGATATCATAATTCACCACAAAATCAACATTAGGAATATCAATTCCACGGGCGCTTACATCGGTGGCGATCAGAATTTTAAATTCGCCGTTTTTAAATCGTTTCATCACCAATAGCCTGTCTGTTTGCTCCTTGTCGCCATGGATGGTTTCGCATATTATATTGAGTTTTTCCATGGCAAGGCTTACCCGCTCAGCACGCACCTTGGTACGGACAAAGACCACAATTTTACTCTCAGGATTTTCATTCACCAGCCGTTCGAGGAAAAACCGTTTGTCGTCCATTTCAATAAATGCAACACAATGGTCAATATTACGGGCAACAGGATCCTTAGGCGAAATCTGAATGCGGATAGGGTTGGTTACCAGCGAATAAGCTACTTTTTTAATATATGGATTAATGGTTGCCGAGAAAAAAAGCGTTTGCCGTGTGCGCGGAAGTTTCTTTACCAGTTGCTGTATATCATTAATAAAACCCAGGTCGAGCATATGATCGGCTTCGTCGAGGATAAGGATTTCGATGCGGCCCAGGTCGAGGTGCCCCTGGCTTACCAGGTCGAACATACGGCCGGGTGTTGAAATCAGTATATCAACGCCTTGTTCAAGCTTTGCAATCTGTGGATCCTGCTCTACGCCTCCCATCAGGCAAAAAACTTTCACCCGTGTATGCTGCGCGATAGCCTGGAATACTTCCGTGATCTGCAATGCCAGTTCGCGTGTGGGAACCATTACTATGCATCGTATTCCATCGCTGCGGCTCGAAAATTTCTTTTCGTGCAGCATACTTATAACCGGTATGGCAAAGGCAGCAGTTTTGCCGGTACCCGTTTGGGCAATGGCAAGCACATCGTCGCCATGCATAATAGGGCCTATGCTTTTATATTGTATATCCGTGGGGCGGCGGAAGCCTGAATCAGCAATGTTTTGCTGTATTTCCGGGGCCAGGTTGTATTGTTCAAATTTCATAATCAGTACTTAATGGCTGCAAAGATACGCAGGGAAAGTGAGTAATCGGGCTTTAATTCAG
>JBBSBT010000553.1:0-2643 GCA_038250985.1 Bacteroidales bacterium | reverse complement strand
CCGACTGCACGTCACGAGGATTTTTTGGGATATAAAGCCAACCGGCAGGCTATGCCTGAGGATCTGGCAGCATCCATCCCATATATAAAAGAACTGATCAGGGCATTTAATATTCCTACACTTTACGTTGATGGCTACGAAGCAGATGATGTAATAGGCACACTTGCCAAAGAAGCTGAACAGGCCGGATACCAGGTTTTTATGGTTACCCCGGATAAGGATTTCGGTCAACTGGTGAGCGAGAATATTTTTATGTATAAACCCGCCAAAGGAGGTGAAAAGCCTGTTATTATGGGCGTTCCCGAAGTGTGTGAAAAATTTGGTATTAAAAATCCCTTGCAAGTCATTGATTTTCTGGGATTGATGGGAGATGCATCGGATAATATCCCTGGAATTCCGGGAGTAGGAGAGGTTACGGCACGTAAACTGCTGGCTGAATTCGGTTCGGTGGAAAACCTGCTCGAAAATGCAAAAACAATTAAAAATGATACGCTCAGGAATAAAGTAGAAAATGGCCGGGAGTCAGCTATTATTTCCAAACAACTGGCAACCATAATCCTGGATGTTCCGATTGAGTTTAATGAAGAAAAACTTCATCTTGATCCGCCGGATGTTGAAAGACTTAAAACCCTGCTCGATGAATTGGAATTCCGCACTTTCGCACAGCGTGTATTTACTGATTTGTCGTTAAATCCGGGTGGGATTCAAACCGCTACTGCAACAAAACCAACTTCATCCAAACCTGCTACATCAAACGGCCAGGGCGATCTGTTCAGTCTTGCCGAAGTCCCGTTTGAACCAATGGAAAGTACATTAAAAAAGATTGAAAATACGCCCCACAAATACCGGGCAGCCGATTCGGAAAGTAGTATTAATGAACTTTTAGGTGAACTTGGAAATTCCGAATCATTTTGCTTCGATACAGAAACCACCGGGCTCGATACAATTACAGCAGAACTTGTTGGGATGTCGTTTGCCACTGAACCGGGTAAAGCCTGGTATGTACCTGTTCCAGAAAACCGGGAAGATGCAAATGCACTGGTTGCCAAATTTAAACCAGTATTCAGCAATGCGGCCATCGGGAAAACGGCCCAGAATATGAAATTCGATATGGCTGTGCTGGGTAATTACGGGATAGAAATAAAAGGTCCAACCTTCGACACTATGCTGGCACATTACCTGATTGAGCCTGATATGCGGCACAACATGGATCTGCTGGCTCAAACATACCTCAATTATTCGCCTGTAAGTATCGAAACCCTGATTGGCAAAAAGGGGAAACTGCAAACCACCATGCGCACAGTTCCCCTCGAAGAAATTAAAGAATACGCTGCCGAGGATGCAGATATTACGCTGCAACTGCGAAATATACTGGAGCCTAAATTAAAGGAAACCGATACATTGAAAATCTTCAATGAAATTGAAATGCCGTTGGTTCCTGTGCTGGCTGGTATCGAGGCTGCGGGTGTAAAACTGGATTCGCAGGCGTTAAATGATTTCTCGAAAGAATTACATCACGAAATTATTAAAGTCCAGGAAGAAATATGGCAGCTTGCGGGCGTCGAATTTAATATTGCTTCGCCCAAACAGCTTGGTGAGATACTTTTCGACAGGCTTAAAATTGATGATAAGCCTAAAAAGACAGCCACCAAACAATACCAGACGGGTGAAGATGTATTGCAGAAGCTGATTCACAAAAATCCAATAGTGCAGCTGATTCTTGATTTTCGGGGCCTAAGTAAACTGAAATCAACTTACGTGGATGCCTTACCCTTGCTGGTAAATCCGGTTACAGGCCGAATTCATACCAGCTACAACCAGGCGGTTGCGGCTACGGGTAGGCTCAGCTCCACGAATCCAAACCTGCAGAATATTCCTATCCGAACGGAGCGCGGCCGCGAAATCCGCAAAGCATTTGTTCCCCGAAACGAGGAGTATACTCTGCTTTCGGCCGACTACTCGCAGATTGAACTTCGTATAATCGCCTCCATGAGCGGCGACGAAGCCATGAAAGAAGCTTTTCGACAGGGTCTCGATATCCATACAGCTACAGCTGCCAATATTTATAATGTTCCCCTGGATCAGGTAGACCGGGATATGCGCCGTAATGCCAAGTCGGTGAATTTCGGGATCGTTTATGGTATCTCAGCTTTCGGACTTAGCGAAAACTTAGGGATTCCCCGAAAGGAAGCCGCAGAAATAATTGACACCTATTTTATAACCTTTCCCGGCATTAAGAAATATATGGACAGCACCATGATTTCGGCCCGCGAAAAAGGATATGTGGAAACACTTATGGGCCGTCGCCGTATCATACGCGATATCAATTCAGCCAATGGCGTGATGCGAGGCTTTGCCGAGCGAAATGCCATCAATGCACCCATACAAGGCTCGGCTGCCGATATGATCAAGATTGCCATGATCAATATTTACAACGAATTTGTAAAGCGGGGTCTCCAAAGCCGCATGACTATGCAGGTTCATGATGAGCTTGTTTTTGATGTGTATAAACCCGAAGTGGAAGTAGTTAAACAGATTGTAGGCGAACTGATGAAAAATGCTTTACCGCTGGATGTTCCGGTGGAGGTGGAAATGAACACAGGGGCGAATTGGCTGGAGGCACATTAATAGTGAATAGCGAAT
>JBBSBT010000552.1:0-2645 GCA_038250985.1 Bacteroidales bacterium | reverse complement strand
GGAGGATGGCGGTGGATTGTGCATCGGCAATTACCTCGCAGCTGACGCCCCTGATAAAACACTCATTCTCAAATGCTTTTACATATTTAAACATAAAAGCGCCGCCACGGTAATTCAAAAGCCAGCTGATCTCAACATCCTGTTGTAGAACCCAATAGGCAATACCGTATGCTTTCAGATGATTTTTTTGATTCTGATCCATTGGTATCAACAGGTATGCAGCATGAACCCTGACCAGTAACAGCAGAAACACAATAAAAAGGATGTTTCGTTTCATTTTCCAACACTTTTAATGGGTCAACCCTGGTTTTTCCAACTTATAAAACACAGCTACCAATAAATTATTATAAGTGATCTATTAAAAACACTCAAAAAAAAATCATTTGGAAGAATTTCCTTAGCATTTAAAAATTTGTAGGGCCAAGATCAGTATCATCGTCCATACTATTTAAACGCGACTGCATGATGACGGTTGTATTTCCTGGCTGATCGAAACTGGTATTGGGAGACATAGAAAGTCCCATGGTATCGATACTTAACCCGGCAACATCCTGGAAACGGGCAAAACGGCTGACAAAAGAAAGCCACACTTCGTCCGTGGCACCATTCCTGTGCTTGGCTACTATGATCTGCGCCTTGCCTTCCGTTGAATTGCCTTCTTCGTCTTCCATAATTTTATAATACTCAGGTCTATATATAAAAAGCACCAGGTCGGCATCCTGTTCGATGGCGCCGGATTCACGAAGGTCCGAAAGCTGAGGTTTTTTACTTCCCTGGGCTGTGCTCCGGGTTTCGACCGAACGGTTCAGCTGCGAAAGTGCTATAACCGGTATATTTAATTCTTTAGCCAGACTTTTCAATGACCGTGAAATGGCCGAAATCTCCTGCTCCCTGTTACCGCCTCCATTTTTGCGATCGCCCCCGGCTGTCATGAGCTGGATATAGTCGACCACCACCAAGTCGATATCGTATTGTGCTTTTAGCCTGCGGCACTTTGCACGTAATTCGAAAAGCGACAAAGACGGAGTATCATCGATATAAATAGGGGCAGTAGTGAGTTTTGAGATACGGGCATTTAGCTGCTCCCATTCAAAATTCTGTAATTGTCCGCGTCGCAGAGCACTGGCCGAAAGTTCCGCTTCGGAAGCAATTAAACGCGCCACCAGCTGATCGGCTGTCATTTCAAGTGAAAAGAAAGCAACTGCTTTTTTTGATTCAATAGCAATATTACGGGCCATAGAAAGAACAAAAGCAGTTTTACCCATACCGGGCCGCGCAGCAACAATAATCAGGTCACTACGCTGCCAGCCGCCTGTGAGTTTGTCGAGATCAATAAATCCGGATGGAACACCTGAAGAAACCCCGTCATTTTTCCTTGCATTATCAATCTGGTTCAATACTTTATGCACCAGTTCGGGCATCAGCTGCGCTTTTTTGCGCAGGTTATTTTCGCTGATGGAGAAAAGGCTGCTTTCGGTTTCATCCAGCAAATCGAAAACATCAGTTGAATCTTCAAATGATTTCCGGATGGTCTCCGTCGAAATTTTTATCAACTCACGCTGAAGGAACTTTTGCTTAAGAATACCAACATGAAATTCAATATTTGCCGATGAGGCTATGCGCGATGTAAGCTGGGTGATATAAAAAGGCCCGCCTGCCAGTTCGAGTTTACCTGTGTGCCTGAGAGCATTGGTAACGGTAAGAATATCAACAGGTTCGTTGTTATGGAACAGCATGGTGATTGCCTCAAAAATAGCCTGGTGCGATTCCTTGTAAAATACGGCAGGAACCAGCATATCAATAACGGCGGCCACTGCATCTTTTTCAAGCATCAGGGCTCCCAGCACAGCTTCTTCAAGGTCAGTAGCCTGCGGTGGTAATTTGCCATGTTCCTGAAATGCATCCCGGCCAATTGAAGGTCGTTTTATTGCTTTTCGCGATGCCAGCGCATCGGTTCTTTCATTCTCTTCCATACGGGTCAAAATTAGCTAATAATCCTCCTGCTCCACCCATTATTGCGACAAAAATTTATTAACAATCTAGAATGATTGGGATTGAGTACGTTGATATTGGTTTGATAGGGACTAGGGTTTCAGTGTTTCAGTGTTTCAGTGTTTCAGTGTTTCAGTGTTTCAGGGTTTCAGGGTTTCAGGGTTTCAGGGTTTCAGGGTTTCAGGGTTTCAGGGTTTCAGGGTTTCAGCGTTTCAGTGTTTCAGGGGTTCAGGGTTTCAGGGTTCAAAGTTTCAATGTTTCAAAGCCCAAACGTATTCCTGAAAAGAGTTTTTTGAGTTCTCCCCTTGGGGAGATGTCCGAAGTACAGAGGGGTCATTTCATTTTTTAAAAGGTTGTTGAGAGTTAAAAGTTTCAGTCCGATAATCAGAAGCGCAGGGTTACAGAGTTAAAGACCCCACCTAAATCCTCTTTTTACCTCATCTGCCCTTCGGGCATCTTCTCCTGAAGGAGAAGAAAATCGGACTTTTTACTTTTTTGGGGAGGACTTGAGAGGATTGAGTTTTATGTGCATCAGGAGAATATATTGTTTTCTCAAAATATCAATGCGCTAGACATTGTTACTTATCCCCCTTTACGAAAAAAGTTGTATCCATCCCGCAAAGCCGGAACAAGTTATGGTCAAACAATTCCAG
>JBBSBT010000551.1:0-2647 GCA_038250985.1 Bacteroidales bacterium | reverse complement strand
GGAAATCCGAACGCTTAGGATTCAAAACGATGAACTGAACGATTTGGAAGAAGTAAAAAGAAAAATTATACTAATGTTTAAGTTCTGATTTTACCCACCCCTCCCTGAGAATAGGGAGGGAGCAGATTGTACAAAACAAGGAAATTGATCACCTTAACGAAAAACCACCTTAGAACGTTCTCCCCCTGATTTCAGGGGGAGACAGAGGTGGTAAAAACAAAAAAGCTACCCACCCGACCTCCCTGAAAACAGGGAGGGGGCGGATTGTACAAAACAAGGGAATTGGCCGCATTAAAGTAAAATCATCTTAGAACGTTCTCCTCCTGGTTTCAGGGGGAGGCAGAGGGGGTAAAAAAATAAAAAATCATGGAACCAACTTTCGGACAAAACATCAAATTGCTGCGCAAAAGGCGCGGCCGCACACAGGACGACATTTCCGTTACCCTTGATATGAAACGCTCAACCCTTAGCGGATACGAAAACGGGGTTGCCGAACCGGGCATCGAGGCCTTGCTGGCACTGGCAAAATATTTTAAAATATCGGTTGATACGCTGCTGACGATCGATCTGAGTACCCTTCGCGAAAGCGAATTGTACCAACTTGAACACGGGTACGATATTTTCGTGAACGGCGGAAACCTTCGCGTACTCACCACTACCGTCGACAGCAAAAACAAGGAAAATATCGAGGTGATAAACCAGAAAGCTTCGGCCGGTTACCGTACCGGTTTTGCCGATCCTGAATATATTAAGGTGTTGCCTACGTTTCAACTGCCGTTTCTTTCGGCTGACCGCAAATATCGTACGTTCCAGATTTCGGGCGACTCCATGCTACCAATCCCTGACAAATCGTGGGTTACAGGCGAGTTTGTGCAAAACTGGGACCTGATCCGCGATCAGCAGGCGTATATCATCCTTACCCTGAACGATGGAATCATGTTTAAAGTGGCCGAAAACAGGATTAAATCCGAAAGCAGGCTGTTGCTGCATTCGCTCAATCCGCTATACGAGTCGTATGCTGTTGATCTTAAGGAATTACGGGAAGTCTGGCGTTTTGTACATTATATCAGCTCGGAACTACCTGAACCCAACCTTCCGAATAATGAAATTTCATCAACGCTGGTAACCCTGAAAAAGGAAATGGCGGAAATACAGGCCCAACTGAAACAAGGTAAATTGTTTGAATAATAAAATTAGTATTCTGTTCAGTTTTGAAACAGGTATGAAAATAATAAAAAGTGCAACCAAATTTGCACAAAAATGTCTTAGCTTTGTTTTACATGTAGTTTAAATCTATTTTTTAATTAAAATCGGGATAAATCATGAAAAAGCTTTTACTTTTTTTGTACTTATTAGTTATAAGTACTGCCATCCTTGCACAATCAAAGTTAACATACAACTTCAGTGGTTCGCTTAATGAAGCGAATGGATCAGGACCTGCACTTAACGTGCTTGGAACCCAGGGCAGTTTTGTAACCGATACACTAAGTGAAATTGGTAATAATAAAACTGTTTACCGGTTTGAGAAGAATAATGGTGTTCAGTTTAATAATGTTACAGCAGGGAATTTCCTGGGTCAGACCTATACCATCGAACTTTATTTCGTTTTCGATGAATTGTCGAGCTGGAAACGGGTTGTTGACTGGAAAAACCGTAAAACAGACGCCGGAGCTTATGTTTACAACGGTGAACTCAATTTTTATCCTTACTTATACAGCCAGGAGGCTCCCGTAGTAGCCCATGAGTACACGTATTATGTAATTACACGTGATTCGGCATCAAAAAATGTGCTTATCTATACCGATGCTGAAGTAAAAATCAATTTTACAGATAACGATAATGCTGCGGTAATTGATGGGGATGGAATGTTAAACTTTTTTTATGATGACCTTGCGGTTCAGAATGAAGCATCATCAGGGGCTGTTGCTATGTTAAGACTTTACAATTATGCACTCGATTCAACGGCAATCAAGGATAATTGGAATCAGATAGGTAGTAATGTTTTAGGTTTGAATGAAACCGCTAAATCAACTATTAAGGTTAATGCATATCCTAATCCGGCTACTGATCATTTGAATCTGGATTTATCGGTGTTTGCTCAAAATAAAGAAGCCCGAATCAGGATTGTTAACTCATCAGGTCAGGTTGTTTTCAATGACAAAATAATTCTCTTGAAATCAGACTATTCTGTGCCTATCAGCAAACTCAGCAAAGGACTTTATATCGTCAGTATTGAATCGCAGGATGAAATTGCCAGAACACGATTTATAGTTAACTAATTCAGTCACATTTTTTCTGATCTGCCTGTTGCGATTATTCATATTAACGCTGCGAGTAAAAAGCCTTTCTGTTTTCCTGATAGTTTTTTATCTATAAATTGCACATTTTAGAATAAAATAGCTATCCCAAAAGGCATAGATTTTGTGCCAAAGTGATTTTACAGATAGTATATAAGACTGTTATTAATCTGGTTACGTTAATTTTAATGATATGAAAAAGCTGCTCTTCCCTGTTTTTATTTTGCTGTTTGCATGGTCATGTTCTCCATCGCAAAAGACTGCCATTTCAAATAAGCATGATATTATTATTAGCGACAGCACGGAGTATCAGATCACAATCATCGATCCTGAATTTGATACCTGGTATC
>JBBSBT010000550.1:0-2650 GCA_038250985.1 Bacteroidales bacterium | reverse complement strand
TAGCCAGGTTTGTCTTTATTGATGAAAAGGAGAATTTCCGGAGTAAAAAATCCCTGGTTGATGCTTTCTATCATTTAAATACATACCAGTCTGATATTGAATATAAAAGATACCTGGGAAAATATTTTGCACTGGGAAGCGGCGCCACCATGCATGTTATCCGCGCTGATATTGCTTCTTACGAAGAAATTGAGTATCAGCCTGAAGCTTCCATTTGGCTGGCTCTGGCATATACTGGTTTAAAAACAGGAATAAAAAGCTCTTTGAACCTGAGGCAGGATTTTTCAAAAGGCTACCAGGTGCCGTTCTGTCCTTCGGTTAGTGCTGTGCTGCCTGTTTCGAAATATATTGCTGCTACTTTCAGTGTTTCGCGTAATTTCCGTGTACCTACCATGAACGACAAATATTGGATTCCCGGTGGTAACCCTGATCTGAAGCCCGAAAGCAGCTGGAACATGGAAACAGGGGCAGAAGTTCAGCTGCATACGGGTGATGTAGTCCGTTCGAAAATCAATATAAGCTTTTATAATTTATTTGTTGATAATATGATACAATGGGTCCCCGGAAGTTCAGGACTCTCGTCGCCTCAGAATGTGCAAAAAGTCTGGAGCAGGGGCATTGAAATATCCTCAAGGTCCGATTGGAAATATGCCGGCTTCAACGGGTATTTCAAATTCGGATATGTTTATTCGCCATCCACCTATATAAAAGCGGAAACGGGCCAGTCCAATATTCTTGATAAACAATTGATTTATATACCACTCCATAAGGTACAGGAAACCTTTTTTATCGGCAAAGGAACATGTTATACGCTGTTTTCATTTTCGCTTAACGGCAAGCGCTATGTGCAAAGTGATAATTCAGCCTGGTTGCCGGCATACTCTTTATTCGATTTTTATGCAGGTACAACCCTGAAAGCAAAAAAAGTAAGCTTCAGGTTACAGGCATCAATTCGAAACGTATTGAATACCACTTACCAGTCAGTTCTTTATTATCCTGAACCGGGAAGGTCCTATTCGATAAGTTTAATAATTTCCAAATAAGTAACTATCAAAAACAAAATGAGAAAACTAAAATCAACACTTTTTTACCTGGCACTTGCCGTAATTGTATCATTATCAGCTTGTAAAAAAGATGAGAACCAAACATCACATGGCTTATACAGTAATGGCGTTTTTATTGTTAACGAAGGCGCTTTCACAGGCGGTACCGGCACCATCACCTATTATAACCCGGATAGCAACATGGTGAAACAGGATATTTTTAAAGCAGTAAACGGGCGTCCGCTTGGCAACATCGCGCAAAGCATGACCTTATACAACGGGAAAGGCTATATTGTTGTAAATAATGTCGGGACCGTCGAAGTGGTTGATGCAGCTACCTTTAAATCGGAAGCTACGATCACGAACCTGATAAATCCAAGCCAGTTTCTCGTTATTGACGACAAGAAAGCGTATGTTTCGGATTGGATAGGGCATGTTGCCATAGTTGATCTTGCTTCAAATACGGTTAGCCGTACTATTCCTGCCGGCACAGGTCCTGACATTATGCTGAAATCCGGTAATTATGTGTACGTAGCTAACTCCGGCGGTTTTAGCATTGACAGTACTATAACCGTAATTGATTTTAATACCGATAGAGTCGTGAAAACGATTAAAGTAGGAGCAGCGCCATTAGGCATGGTTGCAGATGGAAATGGCCGTATATGGGTTATGTGCAAAGGAAATGGATTTGCGGGATGGCCGCAGCCAGGCGATACGCCAGGGAAGTTGATTCGAATAAACCCGGTATCACTTGTAGTTGATTATACCTATAAATTTGGTTCAAGCGGTGATCACCCCGAGAAGTTAGTCATCAACAAGCAAAAATCAATGCTTTACTTCCTTTTTAATAACGGGATCTACCGTTTGAATATAGCACTGACCAACACAGTACCTGAGAAATTAGTTTCGAGGTATTTTTATAGTCTGGGTTACGAAAACAAAACCGGGTATCTTTATGCTACGGATCCAAAAGATTATGCAAATGCCGGGATAGTGCTGCGATTGAAAGCGGATGACGGATCAGTAATTGATTCGATTCCTGCCGGAATTGTACCGCGTGGATTTGCTTTTCCGGAATAAGAAAAAATTATTGCAAACGGACATAGTTGATATTTCATGTCTGTAAAATATATCCAGGACTGGCATATTGAACAATGCATAATCAGGGTTGTTTACACTAATCTATTATATTTACATTCTTGCCTGAAACACGGTTAAGTTGTTTTCTGTAATTTTATGCAGAGAGAAACCTTATTATGGGTTTATGCCATTTACTGATTTGAAATAAGTTCTTTTCTCACCTCTAACTATGTTTCTTATGCGTAAAATTTTACTGTTTTCTGTATGTCTGGTCAGTTTTATTATTTTTAAACCTATTGCAGGACGGGCACAACAGGTGCTTGATTCAACGAAACTGTATCATATTAGCGTACGCGACGGATCTGAATTTATCGGCAATATCATTACAGAGAATGATACAAGTTATCTATTCCTCACAGGGAAATATGGACAAATACCTATACTGAAATCAGATATTAAAAAGATATCCGTAATTGAAAAAGGAAGCATAGTAAGAGGTAAACTGTGGGCAGAAAATCCACAGTCTT
>JBBSBT010000549.1:0-2651 GCA_038250985.1 Bacteroidales bacterium | reverse complement strand
GTATTTCGGCGCATTTGGCCCATTACCGGATAAAAATGAACTGTCAGCAATAAGTAATGAGGAAGCTTCGCTTGTGTATTCGGCTGATAACGTTATTATAGGCGAATATTTCGCTGTTAACCGTACCAATATTAAATGGGCCGATATTCCGGAACATCTTAAAAATGCCCTGATTGCAACGGAAGACAAACGTTTCTTTACACACAAAGGATATGATACCAGGAGCTACTTCCGCGTTTTCCTGAAAAGTATATTGCTTGGTGACAAAAGCAGCGGGGGAGGCAGTACGCTCACTCAGCAACTAATTAAAAATCTTTATGGTCGCGATGATCATGGCTT
The DNA here is from genome assembly GCA_038250985.1 of Bacteroidales bacterium. GTDB lineage: Bacteria > Bacteroidota > Bacteroidia > Bacteroidales > UBA4417 > UBA4417. The sequence goes on along the minus strand of JBBSBT010000549.1, from coordinate 2,312 downwards.
TTTTAGTATGCCGGTTAACAAACTGAAAGAGATTATTATTGCTTCCCGCATTGAAGACGTTTATACTAAAGAAGAGCTCTTATTGCTCTATCTCAATTCCGTACCATTCGGAGAAGATGTGTATGGTATAGGAATGGCTTCGCACAGGTTTTTTAACAAGTCAACCAGTGAATTAAATATTGAAGAGTCGGCTGTTTTGGTTGGGTTATTAAAATCCAATACTTATTTTAATCCACGGCTTAATCCAGGCAATTCACTTGCACGCCGGAATATGGTATTAAATTTAATGGAAAAGGAGCATTATCTGTCCGCCCGGGAAGCTGATAGTCTGCGAAAATTACCCATCATTCTTGCTTACGAAAACGTAAATTTAGAATCTCCGGCAGGCTATTTTGTGTACCAGGTAAAAGGAAAAACACTGGAATTGCTGGAAGCTATTAAAACCAAAACCGGCAAAGAATATAACCTTGAAAAAGACGGGTTGAAAATATATACTACCCTCAATATGCAGGTTCAGGATATGGCTGATGATGCTGTTAAAGTTCACCTCGCATTTATGCAGCAAAAGCTGGACAGAGAACTGGGCAATAACTTTAAAAAACAGTGGATCAGTAAGCAAAAACGCAATGATAAGAATTACGATACTGATAATGTGAAAAGGAAGATGCAGGTTTTTAGCTGGGACGGGCCCAAAACTCGGAACTTCAGTAAAATTGATAGCCTATGGTATTACTATACCATGTTAAATGCCGCCGTGCTTATCACAAATCCTAAAACCGGTGCAGTCATTTCCTGGATTGGAGGCAATCATTTCCAGACGTTGCCTTTTGATATGGTTCTGTCGCACCGGCAAGTGGCTTCGGCTTTTAAACCTTTTTTATATGCTACTGCACTCGAAAATGGATTTGCACCTTGTACGTATCTTGAAAATGAAGAAAATATATATCCCAATTATGAGGATTGGGAGCCTCAAAACTATGATAATATATCAACACCCGACAGCACTGTAGCTTTTTGGTATGCCCTGGCCCATTCAATGAACCTGCCTACCGTTGATCTGTACTTTAAGGTCGGACGGGAAAACCTCCTTAATACCTGCAAAAAGTTAAAATTCCCTTTAATTACTGATGATGCTCCGTCTATTGCAATAGGGACGCTTGATTTATCTCTTTATGAAGTTGTAAGGGCTTACTCTGCATTCGCAAACCAGGGCAAAATGAATGAATTGGTAATGATTAATAAAATCACCGATGCCAAAGGGAATACTTTGTATGAACGACAAAATATAGAACCGGAAACTGTTTTCAGTGTTGAAACAAGTCAAACTATTACAGCTATTCTGCAGGAAGCGATCAATCACGGAACTGGAGCCAGCATGCGGTCTCAATATGGAATTCAGGCCAATCTTGCCGGAAAAACAGGCACTGCTCAAAACTTTTCTGATGCATGGTTTGTTACATATACTCCCGATTTGGTTTTTGGCACGTGGGTAGGAGCGCGTACGCCGGATGTTCACTTTTTCAGTGGCAACGGTTCAGGATCTTCACTGGCTTTGCCAATAGCTGCAAAAGTGGTGAAAGGAATTGAAAATGATGCTGGTTTAAGAGTGAAATATCTTACGCCGTTTTACTTGCCCGACGAAGATTATTCTTTCCTGCAATGTGAACCGTATCTTCAAAAAGGGGTTAAAGGCTTTTTTAATCGTCTTTTTAAAGGAAAGGATGCTGATAATAAAGAGAAGAAAAACAAAGATGGAAAATCATTTTTTGAAAGACTGTTTAAACGAAAGTGAGAAACCTGTTTATAGGATAATTAAATGATATAGAAATAATTAGTAAAGTGATACAGAAAACATTCAAGAGTTTCTAAAATTCAGTTCATTCAAATAATTTTAAAATCTCAGCTATGAAAAATTTAACTTTAACTCTTTTATTACTCATGTCGGGCTTTGGAAGCATGCTTCACGCCCAGGATTCTTTAAACTTCATTTCATGTAAAGTTGATGGCAAAGAGTTGAAAGCCGAAGCTAAAAGAATGAAAATTCCGGTTTCAGGTTTCGAGTACCTGGCTCTTGCGTCTTTCCAGGTTAGCCCGGATGTGCAGGTGTGGATTCGTCTTTACTATTTTTCGGATAGTCTTAAACCCGGAACTTACCAGATTATTACCGAAGAATACCTGGATTCAAAAGCCAGGAGAAAAGCTGACAAGGACCTGGTGTGGGTAATGGTAGATTATACCGAAGAAACCAAAGGCCTGGGACATGCCTTTCACGACGGTGAATCCATGAGTGGCACCGTAACTATCGATAAGGT
>JBBSBT010000548.1:0-2654 GCA_038250985.1 Bacteroidales bacterium | reverse complement strand
GCTGGTAGGAATTATAATTGCAACCGTGATTAACTTTTTTTTGAAAAGTGATTCAATGCAATACATTATCAGCTTCATTGGTGTACTTGTATTCACCGGTCTTACTGCTTATGATGTTCAGAAACTCAAGAAAATAGGTGCTGAAATGACAGTTGGTGCGGAATCGACGAGAAAATATACCATCATGGGTGCCTTGTCACTTTACCTCGACTTTATAAACCTTTTTCTTTTCCTGCTGCGTTTTCTCGGTCGCAGGAATTAACTTCTTTAACCCTATCATAAGGCTAGTATTTCCGGCCTTTTTTATTTGGTTATATTGATTTTTATGGCCTATCGGAACAGATTATGTACTTTTGCAGCTCTAAACCGAAAATAATCATTTATGAAAGCATATGTATTTCCCGGACAGGGCGCGCAGTTTGTAGGAATGGGTAAGGATTTGTATGATAATCATGCCCTGGCAAAAGAAATGTTCGAAAAAGCCAATGAGATACTTGGTTTCCGTATCACTGACCTGATGTTTGCCGGTACGGATGAAGATTTACGTCAAACGCGTGTTACCCAGCCTGCTATTTTTCTGCATTCCGTAATCCTTGCTGCTACCCTACCCGAATTTAAACCTGATATGGTTGCAGGACATTCGCTTGGCGAATTTTCGGCCCTGGTTGCCAACAAAGCTCTCTCTTTCGAGGATGGCCTGCGCCTGGTTTATGCCCGCGCCATGGCTATGCAAAAAGCCTGCGAAGCCGAACCCAGCACCATGGCTGCCATACTTGGACTTGATGACGCAAAAACAGAGGAAGTTTTAGCCGGAATAGACGAAATAGTTGTTCCAGCCAATTATAACAGTCCCGGACAGCTGGTAATTTCCGGTTCGATCAAAGGAATTGAAATTGCCTGTGAAGCCTTGAAAGCTGCCGGTGCCAAACGTGCCTTACCATTGAAAGTTGGCGGCGCTTTCCATTCGCCGCTTATGGAGCCCGCCCGTATTGAGTTGGCAGCTGCTATCGAAGCTACCACCGTGAACACACCGATCTGCCCTGTTTATCAGAATGTGGATGCCAAACCATACACTACTCCTTCAGCAATAAAAGCAAACCTGTTAATTCAACTTACTTCGCCGGTGCGTTGGACACAGATGATACAAAATATGGTTGCCGATGGTGCAACTACATTCATAGAACTCGGGCCTGGCAGTGTGCTACAGGGCCTGGTTAAAAAAATTACCCCGGAAGTTGAAGCTTCGGGAGTGTAACAGAAGATTTATTTTTGTAAGGATACCCTGTTTCTGCAAAGTGACAGGGTATTTTTTTTAAACCTTGATTCATAATCAGAAAAACCGTGTTCGCTATGTCATGAACAATTTTGTTATATCTGCAGGCGGGTACAGTCGTCAGCTTTCAGAAATTGCCTTTGAGGTCGCTTTAAAAACAGGAAAAGTCAATTTCGATATAGGGGGACCTGCTTGTGGAGTGCCATTGGCAACAAACTATATTAAAACGATACATGACTGTGGTAACCTGGACAAAAGGAAGAAAACAGCAAGATGCTAAACAGGCTAACCTGCTCCCGGTACAGCCATATTGCATCAATCAGAATGTGAAACAAGGCTGATACTATTTTTGGCCCAACACTTCTTCAATTGCGCTAAGCTCTTCTTTGCTGAATTTTTTATTCTTCAGTGCACCCAGGTTATTTTCGAGCTGTGCCACCGAGCTGGCGCCAATCAATACGGAAGTAACACGTTTATCTTTTAACAACCATGATATTGCCATTTGCGAAAGACTTTGCCCGCGTTTAACCGCGATTTCATTTAACTTTTTAATTTGCGGCAACATCAGTATAACCCTGTCTTCGTTCAGGAAAACGTGTTTTGCGGCACGGGAATCTGCAGGAATTCCTTTAAGGTAACGATCAGTAAGCAAGCCCTGGGCCAGTGGCGAAAAAGTAATACAGCCCATTCCCTCCTGCTCCAATACTTCCATTAACCCATTTTCGGCCCAGCGGTTAAACATACTGTACGATGGCTGATGGATAAGACATGGAGTCCCTAATTGTTTCAAAATTTGAGCAGCTTTGTGGGTGAGATCTGCCGGGTAATTCGATATTCCTGCATACAATGCTTTTCCCTGCTTTACTATCAGATCGAGTGCACCCATAGTTTCTTCAAGTGGTGTATCCGGATCGGGACGATGACTGTAGAAAATATCGACATAGTCCAACTTCATGCGCTTCAGGCTTTGGTCGAGGCTGGAAACCAGGTATTTTTTTGATCCCCATTCGCCATAAGGCCCATCCCACATCAGGTAACCGGCTTTGGTTGAAATTATCATCTCATCGCGGTATGGCCGCAAATCATTCTGCATCAGCCGGCCAAAGTTCTCTTCGGCTGAACCAGGAGGCGGTCCGTAATTATTGGCCAGGTCGAAATGGGTAATTCCGCGATCAAATGCTTTTAAAACGATTTGCCGGGCAACATCAAAACGGTCGGTAAAACCGAAATTGTGCCATAACCCAAGTGAAATCTCAGGAAGTTTAATCCCGCTTTTCCCGCAACGGCGGTATTGCATTTGATCATAACGTGATGATTGGGCGATGTATTCCATGGCTTTAGGTATAAGGAGAAAACAGTTAATGGTTAATGCCTGCCTGCT
>JBBSBT010000547.1:0-2657 GCA_038250985.1 Bacteroidales bacterium | reverse complement strand
GGTAAGTGCCTGGGCGATCTTTTTGTCGATCATATGATTCATCCGGGCAAGGCTTTTTCTTATTTCCAACAGTGCAGCGGAAGCGTTGTCGCGGATGTTACCTTCCATGTCAATCACCCGGTTAATGCCCGAAATGATTCCTGGTTCAATGTATTGTCCTGATATTAATGTGTGAATGTACGGAAAGCTGTTGGCTGAGGTATCAGAAATAAAAGTTATGCAATTGCTATATGCTGTGTACGATGTACGGAGGAGAATTAACTCCTCAGCCGGTAAAAATGTGCCGGGGATAAGGATGTGATTCAATTCTTCTTCAAGATCAAAATATTCCGAAGCAGGATAACCGAACACGGTGAGCAGCATGGTGCGGAATTCATCGGTGAGATCGAGTTCCTTATTTAAATCTTCAGGATTGCTGCTGAAAGAAATACCGGCAACTCCCGATTTTCCACCTTCGCCCAGGCAATAGCCGGCGAGCATGCGCCTGACGATATCAAAACCTGTTTTTTCTTCGAAATTTGAAGGTGAGATCACAATTTTTTTTTGCAAAAATAAGCAAAATCAAACCATGCTTAACCTAATGTTTGTGCGGATCTCCGTTTTATTAATAAACGGAACAGTATCAATACCACTATAGCGAAAAGGGTAGCCACAGCTCCGTACAATGAAAAAGGCGTGTTTTTTTTGTTAAACCCTTCAAGTGGACTTATATCCCCAACATTCATATATGCGGCCCAATAATGAGGATGTGATGTAAGGTTATCGCAAGTTTCGAGGTATTCGATTTTTGCCAGTTGCAATGCCTCATTCCGGGGTTTCCCGGCAGCAATATATTTATAAAAATATTCCATGAGCTTAACGCCCGAACGGTCTTCAACAGCCCAGGATGTCATGATGATACCAGGTATGCCTGCATAAAAGAAATCGCGCGAAAGACTCATAATCCCTTCGCCTTTCCTCATTTTTCCCGAACCGGTATTGCAGGCGCTTAGTACTGCCATATCAGCATGTAGTTCCATATTTGTTAATTCCGATGCATTGAGCATGCCATCATCCAATGTATCTCCCTTTGGTTTATAAAAAATCAGTTTCGAGTATAAAGGATTTTCGTTGTTGATAATGGTATGCATAGCCAGGTGCAACACCCTGTAATCCGCGGCATTCTTTTTGAAAGCGGTTTCGGTGGCATCTTGCCCAACGAATGCTTTAACATTAAAGTATTCTTTCAGGCTTTGAATTTCGTCCAGGGTGTTCGTAAGATTGGCAAGGGTTTTACGGAATATGTTTCCACTTTCATCTTTTTGGTCAAGTACCGTATTGCCTGGTCCGTAATCCGGGCCGAAAGCAAGTATGCGGTTATTGTTTTTCGAACTTTTTCGGTTTAGTTCATCGAAGAATGTGGTAGCCGAAGGAGCATAAGTTATGGCAGATTCTTTAATCAGGTAAGGCAGTTTCCGGTATGCAGGCTTTGTGGTATCAGGCATTGAAGTGAGAAGGATATCAAATGACAGGTAGCCAAGTTCGCCGTCCGGAATAATGATAAGATCTTTTCCTTTAATGACGGATTGCAATGGCAACAGCAATTTTTGGTATAAATTACTTGAAGCATCAACAAAAATCCTGAAATCCTCAGATGAATAATTGTTAAATTCCTTGCCGGTTAATTGCGACCTCAATACCTGGAGATTATCGAAAAAAGTACTGTCAATAAATGAGGTTACAAGTTGCCTGTTACCGGATGTGATTGCAAAAGCATACAGAGTGGAATCATCCACGGTGAATTCGACAATCGCCTGTTTGGGCGATAGTTTTTTCTGGATATCAGCAATCGAAATAACTGAATTGTCATATTTCAGATTATAGTAGGCAGGATAATTTTTCTCAATTGATTTTATAAGTACATCCTGTTTACGGCTCAGATCGAATATCCTGTTACGCCACATTTTTATTTTAGCTTCATCCGGTTTTGCGATCAGGTTCTGATCATGGATCTGTTTGTTATAAAAATAGATCTCTGATTTCAGACTGGCATCCTGGTTCAAAAGATTCTCGGGAATGCCTCCTATATTTTTAGCTTCTTTATCCCGCAAATGTGCGAGTAAAACTGCAGATTTGCCTTTTTCGGCCAGACCGAAAGCTTCATCGAGGTCACCCGAATTGCCTGTTTTATTATAGAGTTTTACCTGTGCAAGCAGAGCCTGAGAAAATGTGTTTTTTTCATTTTCTGAAATAAATAATTTGCTGTTTTCATCCTGGTATGATGATCTGAACATTTCAATCATTTTCAGTGCAAGATTATAAGTGGCAGCACTGTTTTTCAAAACACTGGTTTTTGTTGTATCCGAAAGGTAGAGGGAAAGCAAAGCAGTGGCCTTGTAAGTAAGGGAGCTTAAAATGTTGTCACTCAGGCCTTCGGTCGAAACTCCGGGGTTATCTGAAACGTTCCGAGAGGTAAATCCCTGAACTCCGGCGATAAGTGAAAGCTGAAAGTAGCGGATTGCCGTTTTGTAATTTTTTATCCTGTTATAATACCGGCCTATATAATTGTATGCGGCCGATAGGTCAATATTAACATCGCCGAATAAACTTTTATAAAGAGATAATGATTTGTTTAAGTAAATCAGTGATTGTTTATCACCAATATCCGAAAGGAAATC
>JBBSBT010000546.1:0-2659 GCA_038250985.1 Bacteroidales bacterium | reverse complement strand
CGACCCGGGTTAGGCAGTGCACGGCAATCAAAAATAAATCCTCCGCCATTACCTGAATAATCAGGAGGAGCGCCGTTTTTAAATGCAAAACTGTTTACTGAAACATTCAGCGTTCCCTCTTCCTGCGCATCAGGAACAGCTATTTCGGTTTTGGCAATTTCCTCCATTGCTTTCATTAATTCGGGCATTTCAATTTTGAATTTCACATTAGCAAGCAGCCAGCGCAGGTTTTCGATTGCATAAGGAATGCTTTGAAGGAAATGCGCCCTTCGCTCAAAATATCCTCTGAATCCATATGCTCCCATTACCTGCAGAAGGCGTATAAGCACGAACCTGTAATAATGGTCAACAAATTTCTTTTCATCAATACTGATATATTTTTTCAGGTTCTCAAGGTACCAGTGAAGCATTTCCTCCCTGAATTCATAGGGGAGTGAAGCTTTAACCTGGAAGAGAATAGAAGCAAGATCATACTGCAGCGGACCACGTCGCCCACCCTGGTAATCGATAAACCAGGGTTTATCTTTGTAAATCATGATGTTGCGTGCCTGGAAATCGCGGTACATAAAGAAGTGGCTTTCACTTTTGAGCAGATGCAAAATAAGCCTGTCGAAGTCGTCTTCGAGAGCGGCTTCATTAAACGGGATTTTAAGCAGCTTCAGGAAATAATATTTAAAATAATTGAGATCCCAGCGCATCGACCGCCCGTCGAATTCAGCGGAAGGATAGCATACCGAAAAGTCAAGGTCTTTACTTGCTTCCACCTGGAAACGCGGCAACTCAGCTATAGCCAGTTTATATAATTCAAGGGTTTCAGCCGAAGGTATTCCTTCAACCCGGTTCATTTCCAAATGATCGAGCAGCGATTTTTTACCCAGGTCGCTGACCAGGTAACAGTCGTTTTCCAGGTCAGCAGCATAAATTTCGGGAACATTAAGTCCCGTATTCCTGAAATGAGAAGTAAATTTTATAAAAGCTTCCGTCTCACATTTATCCGGGCTGTAAACACCGATGGCATGCTTTTTTTGCCCGGTAAGACGGTAATATTGCCGGTACGAACCAGCCTGGGGAAGAGGAAGAATCTCGATTCCCGGTTCCGGCACCCATTCAAAAAAAAGCTTACGAAGTATGTCGATGTGATCCAGTTTATCCACCATTATTCATAATTAATTTTAAAGTCGAGCTATTATGCAAACTTACGGATTTTCGGCCGTAATAAAGCCAATATTATTTAACAACTTTGCCTGTTGTTTGTTAAACATAGTATATTTGCTGTCTGACCGAAGATAATTTAAAAACTCAATTATATGGAAAACACGAAAGCATTAGAAATCCTGAAAACAGCGATTCTCCTCGAAAAGCGGGGCAAGGCTTTTTACGAAAAAATGGCCGAACAAACCGAGAGCCCGGAAGCACGTAAGATATTCACCACTATGGCTGAAGAAGAAAAAGCACATGTGGAATTCCTATCGGTGCAGTTTGCTCATTTTGTAAAAGAAGGTAAGTTTGCCAAACTCGAAAACGGCAATGGCGAAACCGAAGATATTTCTCATGAAATCCTCAACCCTAAGCTGGTAAAGGAAATTTCAGCCGCCAGTTTCGAGGCTGCAGCCATTTCGGCAGCCATGGATTTCGAGACCCGTGCCGTTGAATTGTATTCGAAACGTTCAATTGAGGCTACTGACCCGAATGAGAAAGAAATGTACAAATGGCTGGCAGATTGGGAAAGCGGCCACCATAAAATTTTGTACGATTTAAACGAAGCTCTGAAGGAAAGTATCTGGTACGATAACCAGTTCTGGCCGTTTTAACCAATCACTATTAGTCAGGGCTTGACTTAAAGCCAAACCCTGACTATGAGGCAAATAAAAGCGCAGTTAGCGAAAGCCAGCTGCGCTTTTTAATTGGGTGAATAAGTATTGATTTGGCTTATTGTATCGGCTTGCTTTACAAACGCTTGGCAACGCGGGGAAATCTATCAAATATTCTGATTTACTATTTCCTGAATCTCTAGTCTCAGTTTTGGAATGATATTTTTTACCAATCCCATACGATTGAATAATTGATCCCCATATAATTATGAATCAACCTATCACGCATACCAGCCATCTGCTTCCAGAAGATAGTATTCCACTTTATTTTACTGTCAGCAGGTATCTTTTTGGTTGCTTCGCCTATTATTTCCAAACTTCGCACTACAGCCCTTTTTATGGTTTCATTAGCTAAAAATTCATCTTTGGAAGTTTCAGGCTGAATTACCGAAACAATATAATTGCACTCTACTAAAATATGCTGTAAATATACCAGGGAATCTTTATGCATATTCAACGTTGTTTAAAATAAAGGGACCAATAAAAGGGCTTAAACCTTTTTCGGTCACAATATCCAATTTTGAGCCTTCAAATATACTTTCGAGAAAAGTACAGGTATTTATAAAATTCTCATAGGTTTCCTGTTCCGGATTAAAATCAATCAGAATATCAACATCACTCTCCTTGTTAGCTTCCTCCCTTTTAACGGAACCAAACAATCCTATGCGGATAACTCCGAATTTATACAATTCGGGTTTACTGATCCTGAGTTTGTTTAATATTTCATTTTTTTTAACCATGTTCAATTTTTAAATCAAAGATAAGCATTTTAATTTTCTCTAAGAATG
>JBBSBT010000545.1:0-2672 GCA_038250985.1 Bacteroidales bacterium | reverse complement strand
ATTGGAAGAGTGTTGTTAAACCTGATTAACAATGCTTTTTACGCAGTAAACGAAAAAGTAAAGACGCAGCATGCTGCCTCTCCCCTTACCGCGAAAGATTATGAACCAACTGTCTCAGTTAGCACAAGCTTGTTCTTCCCCCCTCCGGGGGGATCGAGGGGGGTTAAAATAACCGTTAAAGACAATGGCCCTGGTATTCCTAATTATATAGTTGATAAAATCTTCCAACCTTTCTTCACCACCAAACCAACGGGTTCAGGAACGGGGCTGGGATTGAGTTTAAGTTATGATATTGTTAAGGCGCATGGTGGCACATTAACTGTTGACTCGACTGAAATGGAAGGTACAACATTTACAATTATTTTACCAAACAATTGAATAAAATGAATACTCAAAAAGAGAGGCAACTTCAAGATTCATTTGACAGCTTCATTCAATTAATATTGTATGATTTCCCGATCGACAAAATGGGGGACATTGTGGCAGATGATGTAACTGGTTACGGAACTACTGTTGATGAAAAAATCGTGGAAATAAATCGATTTAGAAAAGTTGTTACCGATCAGCGTGAACAGGGCAAAGGCATTGAAATGAATTTCATTACAATACCCATTCGGCGCAGAATTAGTCCGGACGAAAATACAGCCATTTTTATGGATGAATTTGTGATTTCAATGGTGATTGACGGTTCTACAAACTTGCTCCCATTGAGGCTTACATCGGTATTTGAGTTCAATGGTAAAACATGGAAACTGGTCCATTTGCATGGCTCAAAGGCGGTTGAAACTGAAGGCGACACCTGGCATCAGGACGAATGGAAACGCAAGAACGAACAACTGCAAAAATTGGTTGATGAAAAAACGGCTGACCTATTGCTTAAAAATAAGGAACTGGAAATTGAAGCAGCCCTGGAAAAAGTCCGGGCGATTGCCTTGTCCATGAAAAAGCCTGCAGATATGTTAGCCGTTTGCAGAATACTTTCCAAACAACTGCAGTTCCTTGGCATTCGTGACATACGGAATGTTCAAACCGCAGTTATTAATGATTCAAAGGGCACCTATCTCAATTATCAATATTTCACTGCCTATGATGAAAGTACGATAGAAGAAACAGCATACAACAAGCACCCGAAAGTACTTGAAATGGTGAATAAAATGCGACAATCAGTTGATGCGTTTTTTTTCATAAATCTTGAGGGTCAGGAGTTGGAAAAATTCGGGCAGTATCGTAAAGAGGATCATCAATTTTCCGATCCTTTGCTGGATGGATCCACATCGTTACACTTCTATTTTTATGCGATTGGCGGTGGCTGGTTAGGATTGTCAACCTATAGACCATTGCCAGATGCCGACCTTGATATTTTCCAACGCTTTCATAAAGCATTTGAATTAGCCTATCGTCGATTTATTGATATTGAAAAAGCTGAAACACAGGCCCGCGAATCCCAGATTGAAGCTGCACTTGAAAGAGTTAGAGCAAGGAGTATGTCAATGCATAATACATCCGAGTTGCAGGAGGTTGTTAATATAGTCGCTCAGCAATTGTATAATGTGGAAATGGACGTAACAGGAGTTTTTATAGCCATTAACAATCAAGAAGTTGATAAAGAATTCACATATTGGGGATCTTCAGGTGTAGCTGAAACTTATCTGAAAAGAGCTACAATTCCTTTTCTGGATCGGCCTATTTATACTGTTCTGGCAAAAGCAATTAGAAACAGAAATGGATTTTTCACTGAAGAATACGCACGGGAAGAAAAGGTAGAGTTCTTCAAACACTTGTTTAAGCATCCACCGTTCAATTCATCTACTCCTGAATGGGAAAATCAGGTATTGTCCCGTGAAGGTGGTTATACAAGGTCTGTTTCAGTATCTCATTACACGACCATATTTGTAGTTAATCATCACGGGCGACAATTATCTGATGCGGATAATGAAATCCTGAAACGGTTCGGGAAAGTTTTTGAGCAGAGTTATATAAGATTTCTTGATCTGCAAAAAGCAGAAGCACAGGTAAGAGAAGCGCAGATTGAAGCATCTTTGGAGAGAATCAGAGCCAAAGCAATGGCCATGCAGCATACCGAAGAATTGAACGAAGTAATTAGTTTTCTTTGCGAGCAATACGATATTTTAGGAATCGATCCGGTATGTGCTCATTTAAGTTTGATTGATTTGGAGAATGATCGGTTTAGTTTGCGTCTCAGCGGTAAAAAAGGAGCCCGGAATATTGGCGAAAAAATTATTGATTTAAATGCAATGCCGCAATGGGCCGAATCGGTTGAAAAATGGAAAAAAAGTGAACCACAGGGTTATCAATGTCTTGTTTATCCTCCCGCGGCAATGCCAGCATTAATGGAAGTGCTTGGCGAATTAGTTACCACGATGCCACAAGAATCAAGGATAAGTGCTAGTGATTTTCCAAATGGAAATTTTTCCTGTGAAGCAATAAATAAATTCGGTTATCTGGGATTCGATCATTCCCGTCCTCCTACTGAAGAAGAAATCCAAATCGTTATTCGTTTTGCCAGAGAGTTTGAGCGGATTTACCAGCGATTTCTGGATTTGGAAAAAGCAGAAGCTCAGGCCTGGGAAACCATAAAACAAGCATCTCTGGAAAGAGTAAGAGGAGAAATTGCCAGTATGCGAACCAAAGACGATTTGAAGCGGATTACT
>JBBSBT010000544.1:0-2684 GCA_038250985.1 Bacteroidales bacterium | reverse complement strand
GACTGGCGTCACGATTTTCATCAAAATCCTGAACTGGGAAATCACGAAACAAGAACTGCTGCCATCATTGCCAGTCATTTAAAATCGTTGGGTTTGGAAGTGAAAACCGGCATCGCTGTAACTGGTGTGGTCGGCATTCTGAAAGGCGGGCAACCCGGACCTGTTATAGCTTTACGGGCCGACATGGATGCTTTGCCTATAACAGAAACCAATGACCTTCCTTTTAAATCAATTGTAAAAACTGATTACAATGGAAAGGAAACCGGAGTTATGCACGCATGTGGGCATGATGCACATACAGCCATATTGATGGGAGTAGCCGAAATTCTGGCAAGTATGAAAAAAGAGTTGAAAGGAACGGTAGTTTTTATCTTTCAGCCTGCAGAAGAAGGAGGGCCGAAAGGGGAAGAATTCGGAGCTGAGCTCATGGTAAAAGAAGGTGTGTTGGAAAATCCAAAGGTGGATGTAATTTTTGGTCTTCATATGGATGCCTTAAGGGAGGCTGGTAAAATTGCCTATCGTCCCGGCCCGACAATGGCTGGTGTCGGTGATTTGAAGATTACTGTCCACGGCATGCCATCGCATGGTTCACAACCCTGGTTATCAGTCGATCCGATTGTAGTTTCAGCCGAGATCATCAACAGTTTGCAAACCATAGTGAGCAGGAATGTAAATCTTACCGAAAATCCTGCTGTAGTAACTATTGGCGCAATTAACGGTGGCAACCGGTCCAATATTATTTCCGATCAGGTTGAAATGCTTGGAACTGTCAGAACATTCAGCAATTCCGATGAAACCCTGATATTTAACCGTATCAGGCAGATTTCGGAAAAAACTGCCGAAGCCGCCGGTGCAACAGCTGTTGTTGAGTTGCCCTACTCGGCCCATTATCCTGTAACGCTTAACAATTTGGCGCTTACTGAAGCAATGCTTCCTTCCCTGCAAAAAACAGTCGGAGCCGCTAATGTGGTTCTTGTTCCAGCGAAAACCGGCGCCGAAGATTTTTCCTTCTATGCACAAAAAGTGCCGGGACTTTTCTTTTTTGTTGGCGGATTACCCAAAGGGAAAGATCCAAAAACTGCTAGTCCACACCATACTGCAGGATTTATGATTGACGATTCTTCATTTAAAACCGGGATAAAAGCATTTTGCAACCTGGTGTTTGATTATGAGGACTTGTATAAAAAATAAATGTTGGTGATCAGCTACTTAGAAAACTAATTATAGCTTTTGAAAGACAGGGTTGGGTTTGAGTTTAAGCTATGACATTGTAAAAGTTCATGGTGGTGAATTCTCTGTTGAAACAAATATTGGTGAAAGCATACAATTTATCTTACAATTATCTAAATAAAACTGAGTATGAAACAATTGGTATTGATTCCCGCATTTTTCGTTTTGATGATCGTCAGCATTTCAGCTGCTTCAGGGCAAAACACAAAGATCAGAAAGTATGATAGTCTGATTAGATTGGCTAAAACTGATACTGCCCGAATAAATCTGATCCTGTGGAAACTCGATGTACTTGCCACCATAAATCTCGATTCTGCAATAAACCTTGCAACTAAAACTCTGACTGAAGCACAGAAAATTAAATTTTACAAGGGAGAAATTACGCTAAGTCAAAAACTGGCTACTAATTATGCGTTTAAAGGAAATTTTGAAGCAGCTTCGGAACAATTGAAAAACCTGGAGAAAAGGATTCAATCAAAAGATTCAGCTGCCTTTGCCTCGTTGTATTCGACCTGGGGATTGTTTTATGGCATGCAAAGCAAATATGATTCATCTATCTTTTTTCTTAAAAAGGCGATCAGGATTTATGAACGTACAGGTACGGATATTAACCTGCCTACCTCCTATACAAACATTGCAATTGGCTACCAGCAACAGTCAAATTTTCCCATGGCTATTCAATTTCAGCAAAAGGCACTAACGATTTATGAGAAGAATAAAAATGAAAGCGGACAGGCGCACGTGCTGCTTAACATGGGTACTATCTATAATAACCTGAAAGATCTAAAAAGGGCTGAAAGCTCTTACCTCAAAGTAATTGAACTTGCTAAGAAAAACCAACTAAACAGGGTTGAGTTATATGCTTATTCAAATCTTTCAAACTTGTACATGGATGAACAAAAATGGCAAAAGAGTTATGAGTATGCCATAAAAGCGGCTGAAATGGGGGGCAAAAATGGAGATCAGGGCATACAGGCAGCCAGTCTTTCGAAAGCATCTATGATGATGGTACGATTGAATCAACCTGAAAACGCGATTGCTTTATCAAAAAGAGCAATTGCTCTGGCTGATTCTTCAGCACAGCCCTTAAACATCAATCAGGCTTACACAGGTATGGGGTTTGCATTAATGTCGCAGAAACGCTGGAAGGAGGCTATTTTCTATTATGAAAAAGGGATCAACTCTTTTAAAAATTCTGATATCTATAATTCCCACTATGGATTGGTATATAAGGAATTGTCCGAATGTTATGAAAAAACCGGTAATTTTTCAAAAGCGCTTGAGTTATACAAACAATCCGTTTTGATAAACGATTCAGTCACAAACAGGGATAATATCCAGAAGGCTACTGAGCAGACCATGAATTATGAGTTTGCACAAAAAGAGCAATCTGCCAAAGTGATCCAGGATGCGAAGGACGAAGTTAACCGTACCCGGCAAATTGCTCTGATTTT
>JBBSBT010000543.1:0-2684 GCA_038250985.1 Bacteroidales bacterium | reverse complement strand
TTTATAAATTGTGCAGCTGTTTTGATAGGGAATTTCATATCCCATGCAACAACAAAAACCCCGCAGGGGGACTGCAGGGTTTTAAGCAAAAGAAAAATGTAGAAGTATGTTAGATTAAGGGAGTAACTTTTTAATAATTTCCGAAATCATTTTATTATCGGCTTTACCGGCAACTCGTTTGCTGGTTGATCAATTAACATAAGTATAACTTACTGCTATTTCAAGACTGAAATAAAGTAAAATGGGGAAAGAAAATATCCGTATTAAATTAAAAAACTTTCTACATTTTCAGGGGTAACTACATGGAATTCTGTTCCGGGATATGCATTTGCAAAAGTCTTTGAAAGACGTGCCTTCGATGATGGGTTCCATTTAAATTCCCATGCCGTAAAACGCCCGTCTTCCTCTTCAATATAGTCAATTTCCTGTTGATCCTGCGTACGCCAGAAATACGGATTAATCCACAATCCTTTATAGTGATTGTATTTCCGTCTTTCTGTCATCAGATAATTTTCCCATAGAGCACCTTTATCAGGCCGTAATTCGATGGGACCAAACTGGGCAATCAAAGCATTGCGGATGCCATTATCATAAAAATAAATTTTCCGGCCAAGTTTAAGTTCTTTACGTAAATTCCGGCTTAACGCGCCAACTCTGAAAATGACATATGTTTTCTCAAGCATATCAATATACTTTTCTACCGTCTGGTTGTCGAGTCCAACAGTACGTCCCAGTTCATTATACGAAACCTCATTGCCAACCTGAAAGGCCAATGCCTGTAATAAAGGAATGAGTTTAGCCGGTTTCTTCATCCCCTCAACCATTAAAAGATCTTTGTATAAAAAGCTGTCTGTCAGATGCCGGAGTACTTCCTTTTCTTTTCCGGGATTATTAATTATTTCAGGATATGAACCAAAAATAAGACGGTGAGGGATCAAACGTTTTTCAGTAAGTAGACCATGATGTGCAGCCATCTCACCAAACGATAACGGATAAAGAAAATATTCCCATTTACGTCCGGTTAGCGGCTCTTGTGCACGGTTAGCCAGTTCAAAGGCGGAAGAACCGGTTGCGAAAAGTTGTATGTCCTTAAGTTGGTCTGTAATTAGTTTGAGGCCAATTCCGACATTAGATATTCGTTGGGCTTCATCAATTACTATGATTTTGTTATCGCCAAAAATTGCCTTAAGCCGATCTGAACTAACATTTTCAAATATCTTCTGCACATCAGTTTCGTCGCCGTTTAGCCATAAAACATGTTTTTGGTCTTTTAGTAACTCCTGGAACAAGGTAGTTTTTCCTGATTGCCTCGGGCCAAATACCAAAATAGCTTTACCTGTATTTATTTTATCAAGAAGAGTAGTCGTTAAAATCCTATTTATCATGATATAGCGATTTGAATCGCAAATATAACGATATATAATAGAATATAAACATCAAATATCAAAGTTATGGAAGTAAGATGTATAAAAGTATTTTTAAAATATGCTTATCAGCAATCGTCATTATGAAGGTGCCTTAAGATTTTCAGATGTTATACTATCAAAACAACAAAAACCCCGCAGGGGGACTGCAGGGTTTTAAGCAAAAGAAAAATGTAGAAGTATGTTAGATTAAGGGAGTAACTTTTTGATAATTTCCGAAATCATTTTATTATCGGCTTTACCGGCTACCAATTTAGTGGACATTCCCATTACTTTTCCCATATCTTTAATACCGGTAGCGCCGGTTTCGGCAATAACTTTTTTTACTATGGCTATTACTTCATCATCACTCAGTTGCTCTGGCAGGTATTTTTCGATAATGGCAGCCTGGAAAATTTCAGGTTCAGCCAGGTCGGGACGGCCCTGGGCCTTGTAAATCTCAGCGCTTTCGCGGCGTTGTTTTACCAGGCGCTGCAGCATCTTTAACTCAACGGTCTCAGGAATGATACCGCCGGTAACATCCTTGCCTGTTTTTTCGAGTAACAATGCAGCTTTAATAGACCGCAAGGCTTCAAGTTTCTCCTTGTCCTTGTGGATCATTGCCTGCTTTATATCTTCGTTGATGAGTTTTTCAAGTTCCATGGGTATGGGTTTCTTTGAATTGTTGGCTCTGTTGTATTGTACTTAAATGGCAGGAAGTCTGGAGACTGATCCCGATTGCTATCGGGACAGAAGTATCCACATTAACTCATTTTGCAAATCGAACTATTAATTAAAGAAGAACGTTAAAAAGTTTCGTAAAACTTCCGTCTTCGGACTTCCGACTTCCAGCCCAATGAACTAATTAATCTACGTTGTCGTGCAGAAACGAATTATTCTCCCTCAGGCCGGTTTTGTTATTTCCATCAGTGCCAAGTGTATAGCGCGAAACATTGCTGTCGTTCATCTGGCTTGCTTCAGGCAAATTAACATTACGACGCATGTAAGCCGGAACCCTCTCCATCTCTTCAACATTGGATGGGCTCAGTGTTTTGTGACTTAGGCTTTTAAGTTTATTTATACGATCCAGGCGCTGATCTTCCTGTTCAATAGTCTGTTTTTCAACCGGTGTATTGTCAGCTTCTGATGTTTTTATTTCAGTTTTCACAACCGGCTGAACGATTTCAAATTCCGGTTCCTGCCTGAAGTAAGATTTAACCTCTATTGGCTCAGGACTCTCGATAATTTGTTCAGATTTTGTTTCGCTTTTTTCCTGGCTGC
>JBBSBT010000542.1:0-2686 GCA_038250985.1 Bacteroidales bacterium | reverse complement strand
GTAAGGTGTAAGGTGTAAGGTGTAAGGAGTTGGGAGAGGAAAGTAGGGGAGTCGGAAGTCGGGAAAAAACGACATCCGACTCCCGTCATCCGAAGATTATCTTTATTTTTTCATGTTTCTTGAGATTTTTTTAATTGCACTTTGAATGGATTCTTCAGGCTCAATAATATTGGAGCTGCCCCAGAAATCGGGATCGGCAAAGTATTGCACCTTATCAGCGAAAACCATATTGGATTTAAATGTTTCCTTTGGGGCAAATTTAGTAACATTTTCTTCATGCCTGTCGGTAATAGCTACTTCCGACATTACCGTGTAATAATTTTTGAAAAGCCTTCTTTTCCAATCGCAACGGAATTTCAGATCGACACGCACATAATTGAGGTAAAATTTGTTGTTTTGTTCTTTATAGGTAACCAGGTAACTGGTTGATGTCGGCATAAATATCAAACCCATAGGTTTTTTCTGAACAAACACACGTGCGGCTTTATCCTGGTCTTCCAGATCGAGGCTGAATTCGGCTCTTGTTATAGCCATGTTTTCCTGCGAGATATAAAGCTTGCCAAAATACAAAGGTTCTTCTTTAATAACGTTGGGGGAGAAGTTGATAACCCAGTTTGGTTTGTTGTCGATATTTACCATCGAAGCAAAATCAAAACTGTAATTATCCAGGTTATCGAGTGCTATGCTCAGGTCGGTATTCTTAACAATATCAAGCAGCATGGCCACGTTAGGTCCGCCCTGCAACTGAACCATCAGAGTATCTGCTTTTTTTACATTGGTTCCTTTACGGCCTTTGTAAATCTTAACCTGGTCGTCCTGCATACCGTAATAGGGCGCCTTATAAATATCGACAACGGCTTCGGAGATCGACAGGTAATCGCGGCGTTGCCTGATGGTTTCGCGGTAAAATCCGGTCATCATATTCGGGACTTCACTATAGTTTTTCCTGATATTTTTTAATGCTACTTCAACAATACTTCGTGCATCTTTTGGAACTATGGTGATTTCTTTAAGCATCAGGTACTGTGGCTCAAGGAAGAATGTTTTGTCTTTCCCGACCGATGCACTAATACTGAATTGAGTGGTGGCATAACCCAGATGCGAAACTTCAAAGACATCAGTATTCAATTTCTTGCTGACTTTAAGTACAAATTCGCCGTCGGAATTGGAAACGGTTCCTATTCCAGTTCCGGGAACAGAAACGGTGGCATAAATAATTTTATCACCGGTTTTAGCATCTTTTAAATTTCCCGAAACGGTAACATACGAATCGTTGCCGTTTTGAGCGTAAATAGAGTCGCAGCTCATCAGGAAAAGAATGATTATGCCAAGACGCATTACATTTAGGATTGAGGTTTTCATGGCTTCGGGGTTTTATCGGTTATAAATTTATGACGGTTTACATGTATATGATACCCGAGCTGCAAAATACCCTATGGAAAAGAGTGATTATTTTTTTAAATTGAAGTGTAGGTTGCAGGATGTTGGAATTCGGATTGCGGATGTCGGAAATTTTAATGAAAGTACAAAAAATAACAAAGACCAGTAGGTCAGACACCATTCGGGTTTGCAGAAACTAAAGAATTTAGCTTTAAAGAAAAACAATTCAGATTTCTCCAGAACAAAAACATCCTTCAAATGGTTTATATAGCAAAACTTCGAATAATGAACCTTTACTCAATCACTCTTTTATTTCACTCCTGGAACCGCTGGCTTATACTGGTAGCCGGAATGGTGGTTATTTATGCCGCCATAAAAGGACTTTTATCAAAATCGGATTACAGTCCTTTTCAAAAACGATGGTCACTGATTTTTTTAAGCAGCCTGCACCTGCAGTTGCTGGTTGGTTTGCTTATGTATTTTTTTATCAGCCCGCTGACGGGACTGGCTCTAAGTAATTTTGGTGCAGCCATGAAAGATCCTGTGCTACGTTTTTTTGCTGTTGAACATTCATTTGTTAATATTATTGCCATTGCGCTTGCACAAACCGGAAGCATCCTTGTGAAGCGCGTAGCAGCTTCAGCCACTAAACACAAACGTACGCTTATCTGGACTAGCATTGCCATGATACTGATCCTGGCCATGATACCCATGGGAATGATGGGCGTATCGCGACCCTTGTTCCGGTTTTAAGCTAAGAATTTCCACATAGTTCTCCTGCAAATTTTAATAAATTTTCTGTATGGAAATCGAATGAATCAGAGTACAGAGATCCGCGAAATATAAAATTGTCGGAATTACAAAGCCCTGTTTGTTTTATAAATAAAAACATATAGGGCTTTTTTGGGGATTCCATAAGTAAGATTTTTTTTTGATATATCGTAAGACGCCGTATTTTTTATATTCTGAATTTCCACTTAAACCCTTTTTGTAGTGATTTCAGCTACACTGATTCATGTCGTTCAGCTACAATTTTTTTCCGGCATCAGCTACAGGCAAAATGTTGCTTTAGCTATAGTTATAACTGCTTACTAAGCTTATTTTTGTTATGTACTATTCCCGCTGCATAACTTGCTTCGGGTAAAGGATGAAGATGAAAAAATATTTTAATAATCAGGCCGTTCAATGTTAAATAATAACAGCATTAAATATTTCAGGTCTAAAACCGGGATACTCCTATCAACACTCAATTTTACGACTGAAATTAACCTATATGGCATCCGTTTTGACTTACAATCATATATTT
>JBBSBT010000541.1:0-2699 GCA_038250985.1 Bacteroidales bacterium | reverse complement strand
GCACCTTCCGAATTAATTGTTTACGGTTCGGGCGACCTGCAAAACAGTACTGAGGTATTAACAAAAGAAGAAATAAAAAGGCTCGCAATAGCTGCTGCAAGTGATAAAACGGTTACCATAATACATGCGGATGAAATAGGGAAACCTGAAATGCGACCGGCCACCAAAGGCAATCTCACCTGGCATTTTACTATGAAAAATACACGGGATGTAGCCTGGGCTGCTTCGAAAGCTTTGGTATGGGATGCTGCAAAAATAAATCTTCCTTCGGGCCGCAGAGCCCTAGCCATGTCGGCTTACCCGCCACAAAGTATGGGTGATACAGCCTGGACAAGGGCTACTGAATATCTGAAAGCAAGTATCGAAATCTATTCGAAGGATTACTTTGAATACCCCTGGAATAATGCCGTAAGTATAGGCGGAGTGGTTACAGGCATGGAATATCCCGGAATGATTTTTAATGATTACAGAGAAAAAAAAGGGCCCTTATGGTTTTTGATTTCGCACGAAATAGGTCACAACTGGTACCCGATGATTGTTGGTTCAAACGAGCGTAAATATATGTGGCAGGATGAGGGATTAAATACATTTATTAATTACCGGGCCACTGCAATTTTCAATCATGGTGAATATGCAACCGACGATTCTTTATTTTACAGGGATTCTTGGTCAATGTTGAACGTAAGTAAAATGCCTGATCAACATGACCCGTTAATGCTGGTTCCGGAAGCGATGGATATGAATAAATTTTTCATTTATTACGGAAAAACATCCTATGGGTTGAACCTGCTTCGTACTGTTGTGGTTGGGAACGACCGTTTTGATTATGCTTTCAGGAAATATACCGAATCGTGGGCATTCAAACACCCAACGCCCTACGATTTTTTCAACAGTATGAATAACGCTGCGGGTGATGATTTAAACTGGTTCTGGAAAGAGTGGTTCTTTACCGACTGGACGCTCGACCAGGCTATCTCCGGGGTACAATATGTGGATAATGATCCGGCTAAAGGCGCATTGATCACGATTGAAAATAATGGAAAAATGATTATGCCGGCGATTGTTAAAGTTATTCAGGCCAATGGCAAGGAAGGTGTTGTGAATTTACCGGTTGAAATCTGGCAGCGGGGAGGCACCTGGACATTCAGATACGCATCAACAACTAAAATACTAGAAGCTGAACTTGATCCGGATCATGTTTTGCCTGATGTTCAACTGGATAACAATGTATGGGTACAAAAGTAAATATTCATTAACCGGCTTTTCATGCTCAGTTTTTCCTTAACCGGGTTCTGATTCCTTTCAGCGGTTCACGACAATTGAATCAGCAAGATCAGAATATTAATTCATTTTCAGTACTTCCCCTTCCGATGTAGCGATAACTACCGCGCCGCATGTATCTCCGTACACATTTACAACCGTGCGGAACATATCCAGAATGCGATCCACAGCCAGTATCAGCCCGATGCCTTCGAGCGGCAGCCCCACAGCATTCATTACAATAGCCATCATTACCAAACCTGCCATCGGGATACCTGCCGAACCAATAGCTGCGAGCAAAGCAGTGAAAACCACTACCATTTGCTGCGAAAAACTCAGATCAATGCCATACGCCTGGGCTATAAACATTACTGCAACGCACTCATAAAGTGCTGTTCCGTTCATATTGATAGTAGCGCCCAGGGGCAAGGTGAAACTTGCTATTTTGTTCGAAACACCGCTTTTATGCTCCACAGCTTCCAGCGAAAGTGGTAAAGTTGCATTGGAGGATGAAGTGGAAAAGGCTGTCAGGATTGGGACCGACATATTCCGGAGATGCTGTAGCGGGCTGATTTTTCCGAATACTTTTAAGGTAACTGAGAGTGTTATAAACATATGAAAAAGCAATGCGATAACTACAGTAAGCATATACAAACCAAGCCGTTGAGCCAATATCCATAAATCAGGCACCTGGCTGATCTGGTTTGCAACGATCCCAAATATTCCCAGCGGAGCGAATTTGATGATAAACATGGTGATTTCCATTACCACATCAAGGCTGGAATTGAAGAAACTGGTCAGAAAAACCCTTGATTTGTCATTCACTTTGGTTATAAAAAACCCAAACAGCAGGGCGAAGAAAATGATCGCGAGCATCTGTCCTTCGCCGAAAGCCTGGAAAATATTTTTAGGAACAATATTAAGCAACGTTTCTCCTATGGATTGCTGAGTGCTGCTTAGCCCTTCTACTTTCTGCACCAGGCCGATATCGGCGCCAATGCCGGGTTTTGTGAAATTCACCAATACGAGTCCGGTAATTATGGCCGCCAGGCTGGTCATCATATAAAATCCCATGGTTTTAAGCCCGAGGCGTCCCAGGTTTTCCGCACTGCCATTGTTGGCTACTCCGCTTATGATCGAACATAATATAACCGGTACAATCACCATATTCAGGGCGCGTAAAAATAATACCCCGAGCCAGTTTACATAACTTACATATTCAGGAAGCCAGGCGCCGTATAAAACGCCTAAAACGAGTCCAATCAGTATTTGCCAGTGAAGTGCGATACGTTTTAACATAGATTCATTTTAAAATGTGCCGACAGGACACAAACGCCAAAAATAGTGAAATTGGATGTTTAATTTGTTGATGTTTTGATTTTGGATTAAATTATAGCAATTTCGAAAGCCTGTAATGTTTTATAACTATTATTTTTATT
>JBBSBT010000540.1:0-2706 GCA_038250985.1 Bacteroidales bacterium | reverse complement strand
TAAATGTCTCAGATTGTTTCTTCTCTGCCAAATAAATTTGAACAGGGGATATTCGCTGCTTTATGTTTTGACTTCAGTCTTTCAAAGAACTTGGTGATCTATATTGTGCCCTTGCGGGCCGATCATTTCATTTTTTTTGTTCCCTTAAGATTGTCCGACTTTCGACTGACAGGTTCTTGTTGTGATTGGGAGTGCAAAGGTAAAACCTTTTTTTACTCCTGCAACTATTTCTTTAAAAACTTTTAAACAATGTTATTAAAGAATTGAGTTGTTTTTGAACGGGGCTGCAAAGATAAAACAAATTCCGGAATCAGCAATTAATATTTAAGAATAAATCAATAATTATTTAAAGCGTTTTTTTATCAGAACTTCACATGTCAGATAGATGATATGCTGCTGTAGTTTTCTTTGCAATCCTTCAATGAACTGTCTCTGTTAGGAGGGTGCAAAAGTAGTATTATTATTAATATACACAACTTTATATATAAAATAATTATTTTGTACTAGTATATGCATTGTTTATCAGTTAATTAGGTACATTTAATTTTATTTTTTATTTTCATTGGAGTATATTTTGTTTCTTTGAGCCCGGATTTTAACCCGATTTTTTATGAAATATCGTCAGTTGTCAAGTAAACTCCTTTTTATTGGTTTACTAAGTCTTTCACTACTGGTCTTATCTAAAACTGTAGCCGCTCAGGATATGAGTGGAAATGAAATGCCTAAACAGACTTTTGTTTCCCGTTTGTTTTATGGAGGGGGCTTCGGATTGCAGTTTGGCACGGTTACATTAATTGAAGTTTCGCCCCTGATTGGTTATAAAGTCACTCCCAAGTTTGGCGTAGGGATAAGCCCTTCCTATAAATATTACAGCTACAGGCCGTATAATTATTCTTCGAAAATACAGTCCAACATTTATGGGGGAAGTATTTTTGCCAGGTATATGATTTTTGAGAACATTTTTGCCCATGCTGAATATGAATCCTTGTTTTACAACACAAAGATCCCGGGATACCCTACCGATATGAGTCAATATAATAGTGTACTTGTTGGTGGCGGCTATCGGCAGCAGATCGGTAACAATGCTGCCATGAACCTGATGCTTTTATGGAACCTGAATGATACACCTGATTCTCCGTATACCAATCCTATTATAAGGGTCGGATTTACCATCGGTATGTAATGTACGCAAAGCGCACCTCCCTCTTTCATTGTTTATAGAACTGTGAATGAAAATTTTACCCTGTATTCATTTATCGTGACATTATAAAAAAAGGCCTCCGTTTCAAGGAAGCCTGTTTTATCATTTTTCTTTATTTATCAGTGAGAGATATTCTTTAAAACCTCAAGCGTAAGATCCCAGAACTTCTGTACCGTTACTATCTCAAGTCGTTCATCAGGCGAATGTGCTCCTTTAATAGTAGGACCATACGAAATCATATCTATTCCCGGGTATTTTTCTCCGATCAGGCCGCATTCGAGGCCGGCATGAATGGCAAGCACCTTGGGTTCCTGTTTAAAAAGTCTGACATAAGCCTTATGTGTCACGTCCAGGATAGGTGATTTCGGATTAGGTGTCCACCCGGGATATCCGTCATTATGAATTATTTTCCCGCCGGCTAACCTGAATACGCTTTCGACCATATTCAACACATCCTGTTTGCCATGTTCGGATGAACTCCGCTGACTCGTTCCTATCTCAATAATTTTTTCGGTCATTTTTACAGAAGCCAGGTTGGTTGATGTTTCAACAAAATTGGGAACATCGGCCGACATGGCAATCACCCCGTGAGGACAGGCATACAATGCATTAAGTAAACGATCCTGGGTAGAAAGGTCAATCAGGAAGGAAGGTAATTCTATGGGTTTATAACTTACAAGGAGCCCGGGATCGGAAACCTTGTATTCATCTTTAAGAAGTAAATTGCATTTTTTTATATATTGGATGAAGTCGTTGCTAAAGCGGTTGGGCACGATAATATTTGCATAAGCTTCGCGGGCAATGGCATTGCGAAGGTTGCCGCCATCAATTTCTGAAATTCTGATTTCAAAAAGATGACTTGTTGTCCAAAGCATTCTGTTTAGTAATTTCACTGCATTGCCGCGTCCTTTATTGATGTCATCTCCCGAATGGCCTCCCTGGAGACCCGAAACTTTGATCTGAAAGCCGGCAAAATCATAATTTACGGCTACTCTTGAATAATTCATCAATACTTTGGTATCCTGACCTCCTGCGCATCCTATAAAAAGTTCGCCTTCATCTTCGGAATCGAGATTAAGCAGTATGCTGCCTTCCAGGAATCCGGGTTTAAGTCCTTTGGCTCCTGTAAGCCCGGTTTCTTCGTCGGTTGTAAAAAGCATTTCAAGCGGGCCGTGTTCAATATCGTTTGCTTCGAGAATGGCTAATTGAGTAGCGACGCCGATACCGTCGTCAGCTCCCAGCGTGGTGCCGGTAGCTTTTACCCATTCGCCTTCAACCCTGGGAACAATTGGATCATTGTCAAAATCGTGATCTGTTTCGCTGTTTTTTTCACAAACCATATCGATATGGCTTTGTAAAATCACGACCGGGTAATGAGAATATCCTTCGGTGGCAGGTTTACGGATCAGTATATTCCCAACTTCATCCGTCTCGTTTTCGAGATTCAGCTTTTGCGCCACTCCTATAATATAGTCGGTAATTTGTTTTTCTTTCTTTGAGGGACG
>JBBSBT010000539.1:0-2726 GCA_038250985.1 Bacteroidales bacterium | reverse complement strand
TTAAATGGTTCAACAAACGCAGGGTGGCAAAAGGGCTCAATCCGGTGCAACCCATTTATACAGAGCACGATGCCCGCGCCTGCATGGAATTGTTTATAGGTGTACCCTATGATCGCAAATTCAGGATTGACGAAAATATAAAAGTTAAGTTTACCAATACCGGTCATATGCTGGGCAGCGGAACGGCATCCCTTGAAATAACAGAAAACGGTAAAACCACCCACATAGCTTATACCGGCGACATAGGCCGCCCGGTGAGCCGGATATTAAGATCACCGCAACCGTTTCCGCAATGTGATTACCTGATTACCGAAGCAACATACGGGAACAGGTTACACCCACAACAACAGGAAGCCGAAGGGGAGCTTTTACGCGTGATCCGCGAAACCTGCGTCGACAGAGGCGGGAAAGTAATTATCCCATCGTTTGCCATTGGCCGTACCCAGGAAGTAGTGTATGCGCTCAACAAATTTTTTAATGAAGGTTTGCTTCCAAAGGTAAATATTTACGTGGATAGCCCGCTGGCCGTAAATGCCACGGATATTTTCAGGCTGCATACGGATGTATTGAATGATGATGTGGCCCATGTGATGCTGACCGATCCCGATCCGTTCGGCTTTAATTCATTATATTATATCAAGAGCCCCGATGAATCGAAAAAACTGAATTTCAATAAAAAGCCTTGTGTTATCATTTCAGCCTCGGGCATGATGGAGGCCGGGCGTATCAAACATCACCTGGCCAACAACATCGAAAACCCGAATAATACCATACTTGCGGTAGGTTATTGTGCGCCCAATACACTTGGAGCCCGCATATTAAGCGGCACCGATGAAGTTTCCATATTTGGGGTTCACCATCCCGTAAAAGCTAAAGTTGAACGGATCGAAGCCTTTTCAGGACATGGCGATTATAATGAAATGGCTGATTTTGTAAGCTGCCAGGATACATCGAAGTTAAAAAAGGTTTTCCTGGTGCATGGCGATTACGACGCACAATCAGCTTATAAAACCACATTGGAAAAGAGAGGTTTCCGGAATATCGAAATCCCGGTTGCCGGGGAAGAAATAGAGTTATAAGAGAAACAACATCACTCCTCTTAAATTGCAATGAAACTTTTTAAGTTTTCGAGCTGGCTTTTATAAAAATTATTGCATTCAATATTTCGCACTTTTGATTGATATTCACACAGCAAAGCGCGTGCAAGGACATTGAACGATTCAAATAGTTTTTTTTATCTTTGGGAATGCAAAAAGAGAAACCAACATCAGGCAATATATCACTAGTATTAAATACAGGCATTGTAGGATTTGGCTTGTCGGGCCAGGTATTTCATGCCCCGTTTATTGATGTAAACCCGCATTTCAACCTGCATAGCATTGTTACCACGGGAACACTGGCAGCTCAAAAATATCCTGCAGTCCGTATTTTGAATTCGTTAGATGAACTTCTCTCCAATCCTGCAATTGACCTGGTCATTATCTGCTCCCCTAACGCATTGCATTACCCGCAGGCAAAAGCGGCAATGCAGGCCGGAAAACATGTGATAGTTGAAAAACCATTTACGGTTAACAGCACAGAAGCAAAAAGCCTTATAGAAATTGCAGACCAAACGGGCAGGAAGATATTCCCATTTCATAACCGTCGCTGGGACAGTGATTTACTGACACTCAAGCATATAATTGCCGAGGGTTATCTTGGAAAAATAGTTGACTACGAATCGAGGTTCGATCGTTTTACACCGGAAATTTTGCGGGCAGCCTGGAAGTACCAGCAAACTGAGGGTGGCGGAACAATATTCGACCTCGGAATTCACCTTGTCGACCAGGTAGTCGATCTTTTCGGCGCTCCCGAAGGTGTTTTTGCCAGATTATTTAACCAGCGAAAAGGAAGTGTTACCGACGACAGTTTTGACCTGAAACTTATTTATCCCGGACTGAATGTTACGCTCAAAGGCAGTGTTTTCGTTAAAGAACCTGGTCCCCGATTCCAGGTACATGGCACAACCGGTTCCTTTGTAAAATATGGACTGGATTCACAGGAAGCCATGTTGCGCAAAGGGAAAAGGCCCGGAAGCAAGGGCTTTGGGATCGAACCTGCAAGCCAAAGGGGAATTCTGAATACAGATTCATTTGGCAAAAAATTCAGAGGCCGTTACGAAACTTTTCCTGGTGATTATATGGCGTTTTTTGATAATGTGTATGATTCTATTGTAAACGGAGCCGAAATTATAGTAAAACCGGAAGATGCATTATTAAACATCCGTATCATTGAAGCAGCACAAAAAAGTGACAAAGAAGAACGAATCATTAAATTATAGATCCGGATTAACGCTCGTTTTCTTGTGCCCGGATTTTTTTCTCCTTCCCGAATCATTATAAACTGAGCAAAGCTGCCTTAATTTTATCAACCTTGCTTTTATCAAATTCCGAATAAGCCCGGTCAAATTTTATAGCGATTTCATTATTACACAGATTCCCTATGCTTCCTTCGTGGGTATGGTTTACTTTTTTCTCCGGGTTAAAATTTCCCTCTTCAATTTGTTTTCCAACCATTTTATAAGCATCCCGGAAAGGAATTCCTGAAAGAACAAGCCGGTTTACTTCCTCTACGCTAAATAAATAGTTGTATTTAGGATCGTCAAGAATTTGAGTATTTACGCCTATTTCTCCGATTGCGAAAGTTGCTATTTGAAGGATGGTCCGGATTTCGGAAAAGGCAGGCAG
>JBBSBT010000538.1:0-2728 GCA_038250985.1 Bacteroidales bacterium | reverse complement strand
TCCTGGTAATTGTTAGCTGTACTGATTTCGCCAGGAATGGCAGAAACAGAAATCCGGTAACGCTGAATGCCCGGCTTTGATGCGGTTAACCTGGTTGTAAAAACATGGGTGTAGCGTTGATTATCGATCCGGAAATTTTCGTTATACAACTGCTGGTTGCCTGACGACACGCTGATTTTGCTTTGTGAACCGGCACTTTTGTGTGCAGAAACAGTAATTTCGACAGGGAAATCATTTCCCAGGAAGGCAACCCTGTTATAGTTTACCCGGGAAATTACAATATCCTTTTGCTGGGTAGTATCACCCAAAGCAACTGTATAAATACTATAGGGAACATTATCGGAAACATACAGCGGATCAGCGCCCTGGTTGTAAATACCATCACCGGCCAGTATCAGGGCGGCCAGGTTTCTGTTCGAATACCGGTCGCGTATTTCGGAGAAAAGGTTTTCCATATTGGTCTGCTTCTCCGAAAACGTCGGATCAACACCACGGGAAATTTTAGCTCCGAAAGTATAGGTCTGAACGTCGTATTTCTTCGAAAGATCTTTAGCCAGTTGCCTGTATTTGTTTAAAAACTCATTCCTGTAATATGCAGAATCCTTGCCAAGGGAAATGGAAGCGGAATTGTCAAGAGCCATTAAAACAATAGGTTTTTCGGTGTACCGGGATGTACTTTTCACTAAAGGAGAAAGTAAGAGAAATGCGATCAATGTTACGGATGTACCCCGCAATAAGGCAAGTATCCGCTTGGTTACAGCATTGAAATCATTATTTTTTTCATACCAATACAGTATGCTTGCATAGGTTGATCCGGCCAGGATACATAAAAGCAGAAACCATACTGGATATGAAGTAATAAGCGAAAATCCCACTATAAATAAGGGTTTATAAATATTTCCACAAAGGTCGCAAAACTTTCGATCCCTCCTACTCGCCGGCAAACATGCAAAAGAAAAATATTTTCTATTTAAGTATTACTGTACTTAAATTATTTTATACCTTTGCCCCAGGTTAAACACAGGAAGATTTACATTGCCTGGATTAAAAATATAAACACATATTAATTTCATAAAACACGTACAATGAGTGAATTAATCAACAATTCTAAAAACAGGAAAGAGCTTCTAAAGCATATGATCCTTCAGTTGCATAAAGGCGAGGCTCCCGAAACCGTCAAAACGCAACTCACCAACCTTCTGAAAGGAATTCCATACGATGAAGTTGTTGAAGTTGAGCAGGAACTTATTAAAGAAGGATTGCCGGTGGAAGAAGTTCTGAAACTTTGCGATATCCATGCCATGGTTCTCGAAGGCAATATTGATCAGTCTGATGCAAAAGCTATTCCTGCAGGGCACCCGGTTGACACATTCAAAAAGGAGAACCGTGAACTCGAAAAACTGGTGCTTCAACTCAGCGGTATTTATGAAACAGTAAATAAAACTGCCTCAAATAACGGCACAGAAATTATCGATTCTATTGTAATACAGATGCTTTCAATTTTCAATGCACTAACGGATGTGGATAAACATTACAGGCGCAAAGAAAACCTGCTTTTCCCCTATCTTGAATCCAAAGGGATTACCGGTCCGCCAACTGTTATGTGGGGCAAGCATGACGAAACCAGGGCTTTTCTGAAAGAAGCCATCGAAGCACTCCGGAATGCCGGGGGAAAAACAGCATCCGAAATAAGCGGCTTGATTGATAAAGTACTTGCACCTGCATCCAAATCAGTTATCGATATGGTGATGAAAGAAGACGAAATTCTTTTCCCCATGGCCATGGATGAACTGACCGACCAGGAATGGTATGATGTATTGCAGCAGACCAACGAAATCGGTTACTGTCTTTTCGATCCGCAAGTTGAATGGCTTCCCGATAACGTAAACGGCATGGATGCAGATTTGCATGACGATTTTGCAGGAGGCATTGTCCGTTTGCCCAGCGGCAGCTTTAGCATCAGCGAATTGACCTTGATACTAAACACTTTACCTATTGATGTTACTTTCGTAGATAAAAACGACAAGGTAAAATTCTTTACCCAGGGACCACACCGAATCTTTGATCGTAACAGGGCCATATTGGGCCGCGATGTCAGGATGTGTCATCCGCCACACAGCATGCATATTGTGGACCAGATTTTAAACGATTTTAAAAGCGGTAAGGAAAGCGCCGCTCCGTTCTGGATACAGATGGGTCCGAAATTCATTTATATTAATTACTTCCCGCTTCGCGACAAGGACAACAATTATATGGGAACCATTGAGTTTTCGCAGGATCTGACTGAATTGCGGGCCCTAGAAGGAGAGCAAAGGCTTTTGTCGTACGGTAATTAACCCGGCGGTATCTGTAATCAGGTTTCAAAGTATAAGATGAATCAGGAAGCCGGATATAGAAACTCTTCGAGACAATAATCCATGGGCAACAGGAACCCAGCCAAGCATATTAAAAATCAATTCAACAAATCCAATCCCTGCATAGCAGCAGGATAAAATTAACTAAACGAATTTATGAGCACAATCTCTAACTTAAATGAAAAACCAACCTGGTTTGATGCCACAGCTATCAGCGAAACAATGGATGCACGCGAAATGCTGCAGGCGGGCCAGCATCCGCTGGAAGAAGTACTGAAACAAACCAGCCAACTGCAGGCCGGCCTGATATATGAACTTATCACTCCATTTACCCCCATGCCACTGATCGAAAAGGTAATTGCAAATGGCCTTTC
>JBBSBT010000537.1:0-2747 GCA_038250985.1 Bacteroidales bacterium | reverse complement strand
GCTGAAACTATTGTTCCTGATGAATTTGAGGTTCCTTTCGGGAAAGTCCGCAACAGGCACGAAGGTTCCGACATGAGTATCATCACTTATGGCAACACCACCCACATGTGTATTGCAGTTGCTAAACGTATTAAAGAAGAAACCGGTCAAAGCATTGATGTCATTGATATTCGTTCGATAATTCCGCTCGATAAAGAAGGCATCCTGGAAAGTGTAAAGAAAACCGGACGGGCTCTGGTTGTCCACGAAGATAAAGTTTTTGGCGGTTTTGGCGGCGAAATTGCGGCCATGATATCCAACGAGGGATTTCAGTATCTGGATGCACCAGTCAGCAGGGTAGGCTCAACTTTTACCCCGGTAGGATTTAACCGTATTCTCGAAAAAGCCGTTCTCCCTGATCAGGAACGCATTTATAACGCAGTTAAATTACTTTTTGAATACTAGATTATATTGCCTGAAAATCATGCTCTCCGCTTGCGGGCAGCATGATTTTTTTTTAATTAAATATCCTCATAAAAAGCTTATTATATTTCTGTAAATTCCAGTTTAACCCTAAAACAATAAAACATGCTTACATCTGATGGCCGATTACTAATAGCAAAATCGGGAATTGAATTATTCCTGAATCCTCGAATGGCTAACCGTCATGGTTTAATTGCCGGTGCAACCGGAACCGGTAAAACCGTTTCGCTGCAGGTTATGGCTGAAGCCTTCAGTTCAATAGGCGTTCCGGTATTTGTGTCGGATATAAAAGGTGATCTTTCGGGAGTAAGCAAAATAAATGACGGTAACAAACGTATCCTTGACCGCCTTTCGCAAATGAAGATCGAGGGGTACCAGCCGCGTGCATTTCCGGTAACATTCTGGGATTTATTCGGGGAACAGGGACATCCGTTACGCACTACGATTTCAGAAATGGGGCCTCTGCTCCTTGGTCGTTTAATGAACCTGAACGATATACAGGAGAGTGTCCTGGCCCTTGTTTTCAGAATTGCCGACGACAATAAGTTATTATTGCTTGATTTGAAGGATTTACAGAAAATGTGTGAATACGTCGGCAATAACCGCGATCAATTTATTACTGCTTACGGAAATATTTCGGCAGCAAGCATTGGCGCCATTCAACGTGAACTTATCGGGCTGGAAGAACAGCATGCGGATAAGTTTTTCAGGGAACCGGCCATCGATATTTTTGATTTTATGCAAACCGATTCGAACGGTTTTGGAATGATAAATATCCTGGCCGCGGATAAACTGATGATGGCTCCCCGCACTTATTCTACCTTGCTGCTTTACCTGATGTCGGAACTTTTTGAGCGGTTGCCCGAAGTGGGTGATATGGACAAGCCGAAGCTGGTTTTCTTTTTTGATGAAGCGCATCTTCTCTTCACCGATGCACCAAGGGTTGTAGTCGAAAAAATCGAACAGGTGGTTCGGCTTATACGCTCGAAAGGTGTTGGCATTTACTTTGTAACCCAAAACCCGATAGATATCCCGGATACCATTTTGGGCCAGCTTGGGAATAAAATACAGCATGCACTCCGGGCTTTTACACCCAGGGATCAGAAAGCCGTGAAAACAGCTGCCGAAACCTTCAGGCCCAACCCGGAACTTAATGTTGAGCAGGTAATCACCGAATTGGGAGTGGGCGAAGCCCTGGTTTCATTTCTCGACGATAAAGGGGTTCCCTCCATGGTTGAAAAAGCAAAAATAGCACCTCCGCAATCACAGATTGGCCCGATCACCCCCGAAGAGCGATCGGCCTTAATGCGCCGTTCGTTAATTGCAGGCGTTTACGAGAAAGAAGTGGATCGCGAATCAGCCTTCGAAATACTCCAGGCCCGCATAAGCAGCCAGGCATTGCAGTTTCAGCAGGAATTGCAGCAAAAAGCTTTGGTAAAAGAAGAAGCTGAACGCGCAAAAATCCAGGCCCGTGAAGAAAAAGCAAGATCAAAAACCGCTGATACAGGAATGTTTGGCGACATTACAAAATCTTTTGGCCGTTCGGTAACGACACAAATCGGAGGACAATTAGGCCGTGCGCTTGTACGCGGTCTGCTTGGCGGTTTACTGGGAGGAAAAAGCAAAAGACTTTTTTAGTTTTTGCGACTGAAATTGATATTAGGCGATCTGGCCTTATTAAATAGATTGCAAATAAAAAAGCGCCTTATAAGCGCTTTTTCTATTTTATTTTCAATTAGTTAATGGATCATGGTAGCCGTTCCCGTTTTAGATTTGGGTAAATGACTGCTGTCGCCTATATTCTCGGCACCCCAGATACTACCATCTTTAAATACGCCGAAGGCACGCCACAAATATGCTCCTTCAGGCATCAGAACGTCTTTAAATTTTCCGTCCCAGCCTTCAGTCGGGCAGCCCGAAGCATCAAGCTTATCCGTCGACCACACCAGATATCCCCATCTGTCGTATACTTCGAAACGGTATTGCTCCAGGTTTATTCCGACGGGTTTCAGTAACCGCACTTCCTCCAGCGGGTTCAGCGGCGAAAAAGCTGTTGGAATAAACAATCCTTTAACCATAAATTTATATTCCGCACTGAGCGTATCCGAACATCCTTTTTCATTCAGGGCTATTAATGTTATACCATAGGTTCCTTCGTTATTGTAGAGCTGAACAGGCTTTTCCGCATTTGAGACATCACCGTTGCCGAAAGTCCAGCGAAATTTGGTAGCATCCACCGATGTGTTGTTGAACTGCAGTTGTCCCTGCACACTGTTATAGTTTTC
>JBBSBT010000536.1:0-2752 GCA_038250985.1 Bacteroidales bacterium | reverse complement strand
GGGAAAACAAAAACAGTTTCCACATCGAAGATCAGGAAGATAATGGCAAACAGGTAATAGCCCACAGTATATTGCAACCATGTTCCGCCTATGGTTTCGATTCCACATTCATAAGGTTCGAATTTAGCTGGGTTATAGGATGTTGGGGGCACAAAACTGGAGAAAAGCATTGCTCCTCCTACCAGTACCACAGCAACAATAAAAAAAAGTACAAGTGCACTACTTTCCATAAATAAATTTTAATTCAGGTTAAGAGGCCGCAAAAGTATTGAATTGTTGTAATTATATATGTAATAAAATTAATATAGCAGTAATTTAGAATTTCTCTAAACAAATTCATTTCCCTGCAAATTTAATGTAGTGAATTATAAAATGTTGAAAATGTGATATGTAAAACCATTATTGCCATTTAAAAGGTCCTGAATTTTCTTCTTGTGTTTCACAATATCTCTTAAAAAAGTTATCAACACTAAAAAGTTAGCAGAATAGTTAACATAAGACTGCCTGGTTTTTTTCTGCTACAACTATACTGAATCACAACGATTTGAAAAGCTGGAATCGCCAGAGATGCCAATGAAATTTCACACTTTCAATACTTCGCCTTCACTACTGGCGATTACCACAGCACCACAACTGTCACTCCATACATTGGTAGCTGTGCGGAACATATCGAGTATGCGGTCCACAGCCAATATCAGCCCGACTCCTTCGAGCGGCAGACCAACGGCAGAGAGAATGATGGTGATCATCACAAGCCCGGCCATAGGTATCCCTGCAGCACCAATGGAGGCCAGTATGGAGGTGATGACAATAATCAGCTGCTGTGCGAAACTAAGTTCAAAGCCATAGGCTTGTGCGATGAACATCACCGCAACACATTCGTAAAGCGCCGTACCATCCATATTGATGGTTGCACCCAGAGGCAGTATGAAACTGGAGATTTTGTTTGATACCCCGTCGTTTTCTTCAACCGATTGCATGGTGAGTGGGAGAGTAGCATTAGATGAAGATGTGGAAAATGCAGTCAGCAATGCAGTTTTAACAGCCTGAAAATGCAATAATGGATTCACCTTGCCTATATAGCGGGCGATCAACGGAAGTGTTATAAATGCATGAACCACCAATCCTGACATTACTACAAGCATATAAGTGCCCATACTCCTGACAAGCGCTCCCAGATCATCTTGTTCCGCGACTTTTTCGGCAACCAACCCAAAGATGCCGAAAGGGGTGAAGCGAATAATAAACATTGTAACCTTCATCATTACATCAAATATTGCATTGAAAAAGCCTGTGAGTATTTCGCGGGGTTTTTCGCTAACCTGTGTGATGAAAAAACCAAAAATCAGTGCAAAGAAAATCACCGACAACATCCCTTCGTTTTGGGTCATCGAAGAGAAAATATTATCGGGGATAATATGGATAAGGGTTTCCTTAAACGAATGCTCTGTCAGGCTCAACCCTGCATCCTGAGAAAGGTTAAGATCAGCACCCACTCCGGGTTTTACCAGGTTAACAAGAACAAGCCCGGTAAGGATGGCCAGGGTGCTGGTTGACAAATAATAGAGTATGGTTTTCATGCCCAGCCGGCCGAGGTCTGCTACATTGCCAATATTGGCTACACCGGAGATAATGGAACTGATAACCAGCGGGATAATGATCATCTGCAAAGCACGCAGAAAAATAGTTCCCATCCAGCTTACATAGCTTATATAGTCCGGAAAATAAATTCCAAAAATAACAGCCAGGATCAGGAAAATTAAGATTTGCCAGTGTAAAGGGATTCGTTTCATTCTTTAAAATTAACAAAATATCACTTCAAGAGCAAATTCTGCCAAAAAGCGAACGCTTGCTGAAAAATCATTTGGAGACCTATTGCCTGAGTGATAAAGGTGCCTGGTTTGTCAACCGGTAGGGATCTAAACAAAAGCGCCAGGCATGAACCTGGTGCTTTAAACTTTTGAAAACTTCTTCTTCTTCTTCAATTATTCTTTAATCAGGGCTTTGCTTATCACACCTCCGCTCAACCCGATTTTTCGCAGGCATGGCCATTCAGCAAACGATTGAACTCCGGGTAACAGGAGTTTTTCCTGGTAACTATTTACCTCGGGGGAAGAGTTATCCTGAGTTATGAGCCGTTTGCATTTAAAACTAAAAAACACTGATTCCGATTTGAAATCACAGGCTGTTACAGCTTCTTCGAGAATCGTAGAATTTTAGGTTTCACCAGCTTGTCGAAATCCTTATATTTCATTTTTATCAGCAGGGTATGCGAGCAGGCATTAAATGCAAATTCTTCGTCTTCGGCCAGCTTTTCAGCTACATATACGGAAAGACCATACAAATTGCCAAAAGGAGGCATGGCTCCCACTTCGCAGTCGGGAAACTTGTCCTTAAATTCATATTCATGGGCAATTTCAACTTTGTCGGCCCTTGTGGCAATTTTGAGCTGCTCCAGGTCAATGCGATACGTTGACGGCAAGACGGCCAGGGCCATTTTACCATCAATTCGTACGACGACCGATTTGGCTACTTCTTTTCCGCGAATATGCGAGCTGGCCGCGATGGTTTGAGCTGTGAAAGCTCTGGAGTGACTTATCGTAATGTATTCAACATTATGCAAGTCCAGATACTCTTTTAAAGTGTTAATGGGCATAATAACCTCCTTTTTAAAATGTTACGGTTTAACAATTCTATGCAGGTTAAGTGTTTGAAAAAGCTTGTTATTCAAAGTTTAATCTAATCCAAAGTG
>JBBSBT010000535.1:0-2759 GCA_038250985.1 Bacteroidales bacterium | reverse complement strand
GGTAGTGATGACCTGGACTTCGTCTTCAAGTCCTTTTTCCAGTACTTCTGTCTTGAGGTTGTGAAATAGCTGTTCGCTTTCCGAAGCCCTGCAGCCGGTTCCTCCGCATACCAGCAAATGCATTTTGTATTGTGTCATAATGTTTTCCTCCTGGATTTATTACTTACCTTCAATATTTTCGTAGTTAACAGGGATTATGCCATCGACCAACTCACCGTTTTTAATATACTTTTCGATGATCTGATCCGCTTTTTTTGAGTCGACATACCCAAAAACAATAGATTGCTCGCCGGGACGTTTTACCTCAATGGTAGGTTCAGCATAACAGTAACCCATACAGCCGGTTTGAGTAACTACGGCCGGAATGTTACGTTTGTCAAGTTCATCAATTAAAAAGTCCATAACTATTTTTGCTCCTGATGCAATTCCGCATGTGGCCATGGCTACACGTATCTGAACCATGCTTTCAGGAGTTTCGCTCCGTTCGCGAAGGCTCATTTTGGCCTCAACGTCGGCTTTAATTTTTCTTAAATCAGCCAGTGATGTGATTTTGGTCATTTGATTTAGTTTTACAATGATTAGTAAATCTCTTTTAATTTATATTATGATGTTTTTATTTCTTTAAGGTTATCACGTATCAGCTCTTTCATGAATGTGATTACCTGTGGATTGCTTATTGGAAGATCATCTAAAGTCTCTTTTATTTCAGCAGTATCGAAAATAAATGTGCCTTGTGGTGTATTATGTTCATAGATAAAATTGATTTCAGGGTAAGATGAAACTGTAAGTGCAAGTGTTCCGGCTATATCACCAGTCGGCAGCCTGTCGATATGATTGAAACTAAATTCAACTTCAATCTCAGTACCTTTAGCTGGTTCTGATTTTATCTTCATACATCCTCCGGTGCGTTCGGCATTGAGCTTCAGTAAAGATAACCCTAAACCAACTTTGCGTGTTGTGCGGGTCGTAAAAAAAGGATCCGTTACATGCTTGATCATCTCTGCATCCATTCCTTTGCCGTTATCAATAAACTTCAGCCGGTATTTGTCCGCGACGGGAATTTCGTCAATCTGAAGTTTAATCAGCGTAGCTCCGGCGGTTACTGAGTTTTGTAATATATCGAGTATGTGAAGTGCCAGGTCTTTCATCCGATAGTTATTTCTCGTCCATCAATTCCCTGCAGTGCCAGTTTTACCTCTTTGAAAGACATATGCTTCATTTCAAAAATACTGAAGGCTTGCCCGATGTTTGCCGCATAGTGTGCATCCGAGTTCCTGATAATTGATTTATCATTATGGCTTCCCAGGAATGGCAATACAGATTGTACCTTGCAATTAGCCGAAATTTCAATCCCGTCAATAAGTAAGTCTGCAGGAATAAATCCTAACTGGCTGATAATGCTGTAACTGGGCCTGTCGATATGCGCAGGGATAAAGATACCTCCCAGCGAATGTACCTTTTGTTCAACCTGTTCAATGGATTGGTCAAGTGCTGAAATCAGCAGATACTCTATTTCATCGATTATCTTTTCGTCTTCATCAATTACTACCTGGTATCCGAATTTTTGAGTGTCATTCAGCACAGGAGGGAGGTGCGCTTCCAGGTAAGCCTGGAAATCCGACAATTGATCATCATTTTCAAAGAACGTGAGGCAATGTACTTCTTCCCGTGTGGTAACTTCAGCTCCCATCATCACAAATATTCCTTTTGGTTCAGCCAGTTTGCTTATGAGTTTACAGTGCCTTGTGCTGTTGTGATCGGTAATTCCAATAATATCAAGGTCTTTCTCAAGTGCTTTTGATATAATATTTGCCGGGCTCATCTCAAGGTCACCACAAGGTGAAAGTACTGTATGGATATGCAGATCGCCCCGGTACTTATTCATTTTTAACGGGTTAGCAAGTTGTATAATTTCCCGGTTATTTCAAAGGCTTCCTCATCTGATCCCAGAATTGGAATTCCCTCTTCTTTAGCTTGTGCCAGCATATCAGCATCAGGATTATTACCCTTTATCAGAATTACTGCTGCCAGTTCTTTTAACGAAGCAATGGCAATGACATTTTTGTGTGTTTGCAGCGTAATCCATATTTTGCCGCTTTCAGCATGACCCATTACGTCGCTCAATAAGTCCGAAGTATAGCCCCCGGCAATTAAATTGTCCAGGCCCTGGCTCCCGCCAAAAACTTTTAAATCAAGTATTGTTATAATGTCTTTAACCTGCATAAAGTTAGTTGTTATTTACGGTGTGAAAAAAACTTATCATTACCCCAAATGCTTTTAAGCATTTCGAGCGAATCATCCGGTGTGAGTTCGCCGGTTTGTTCCCTGTTTTTCTGAATGAAGATACATTGCCTGATATCGGCTTCGCCTAGTGCAATGTCATTGGCAAATGCCTGGCAGTTTGGTGATCCGCAAGCGCCGCAATCAGTGAGAGGAAGACACCGCAACATCTGACTCGATTTGTCCATTTTGCGCATGGCTTCTTCCATGTTCTCATCCAGTTTCATCATGCTACGTGGCTTGACGGATTGGATTCCGATTCGTCGGAGAAGGTAATCTGTATAAGCGAAAATATTTGCTTTATTGGATAACTCATCTTTCGCAACAGGCGAATATGAAGTTAGCCGCTCTGTAACCAGGAAACGGTTGGCTGACAGTAGTACGCCCCCCGAACAACTCTCGTCGCAAGCCCGAAGTTCAAGGAAATCAATGTCCTTTATTTCGCCATGTTCAATTTTTTCGAGAAACTCAATAACATT
>JBBSBT010000534.1:0-2759 GCA_038250985.1 Bacteroidales bacterium | reverse complement strand
GGATTCGAAGCACGTTACGGTGATAAATTATCGAGTGTACTGGATATTAAATACAAGCACCCTACGAAATTTGCAGTATCAGCTACAGCCAGCTTGCTTGGGGCATCGGCTCATGTGGAAGGAACAAACAAGAATAAAAAATTCACTTACCTGGCAGGCGCCAGGTATAAGACCAACCAGTACCTGTTGAATTCGCTCGAAACCCGGGGCAGCTATTTGCCGGTGTTCCTTGATTTTCAATCACTTTTAACATACGAACTGAATAAAAAACTCGAGATCTCGGTGCTGGGATATGTTTCATCCAATAATTACACCCTGGTTCCTGAATCGCGCGAAACCAATTTCGGCACATATACTACTCCCTTGCGGCTTACCATGTATTTCGACGGCCGTGAGGCAGATAAATACGACAGCCGGATGGGTGCCGTTACCCTGACACAGAAGCCCAATCCGAACCTGATGATAAAATGGATCGCATCGGTCTACAATTCGAGGGAAACAGAATCATTCGACATACTCTCCGAATATTATATTGCCCTTCTGGACAACCAGCCTGCTGCCAATGATTCCATTGAAGTGATTGAGACAAAAGGCATTGGAGGTTATTTTAATCATGCCCGCAACCAGCTGGATATGACTGTAGTAAATGCCGAAAACCGCTACAGCTATGCTAAAGGCAAAAACTATGCCTTGTGGGGGATCAAATACCAGCGCGAAATGATCAGCGACCGTATCAATGAATGGCAACGTATTGATTCGGCATTTTACTCATTGCCTACAAATTTAGGAACGCCGGGTATACCGGGAAACCTGACAGACTTTGAGTTAAATTATCATCTGAAAACCTCGGCCGATATAAACTCAAACCGGTATACTGCTTTTGCTCAGAATACATGGACCGCAGATGGCGATTCGACCCACCTGGCAGTAACTGCCGGGGTGCGTTTTCAATACTGGGATTATAATAAACAATTTATAGTCAGTCCCCGCGCAAGTATTTCGTATAAACCGCGATGGGAGAAGGATATTATGCTGCGATTTTCGGCCGGGTATTATTATCAGCCGCCATTTTACCGCGAACTTCGCAATCTGCAGGGAGAAGTCAATCCCGATTTGAGGGCGCAGAAGTCGATTCATTTTGTTGCCGGCAGCGACTGGAATTTTGTTGCCTGGGGACGTCCCTTCAAATACGTAACCGAAATATATTATAAATATCTGAGTGACCTTGTTCCTTACCAGGTGGATAATGTACGGATACAATACCTGGGAATTAACGGTTCGAAAGGATATGCTTACGGTATCGACTTAAAGGTTAACGGCGAGTTTGTGAAAGGTGTTGAATCCTGGGCAAGTCTTTCGTATATGAAAACGGCCGAAGATCTTTATAACGACCATTACACTGAATATTACAACGCTGAGCACGAAGTGATCCACTTAGGATATACAAAAGATGCAATAGCCGTTGATTCGGCTGTCATCTATCCAGGCTACATTCCACGGCCTACCGATCAGCGTATCACGTTCGGCTTGTTTTTCCAGGATTACCTGCCCATGAACCCTACGTTTAAAATGAATCTCGGGCTCTATTTCGGGAGCGGGTTGCCAACCGGAGCCCCCAACACGCCTTTGTATTTACATACTTTTCGCTTGCCTCCTTACCGCAGGGTTGATATCGGATTATCAAAACAAATTATAGGCGGAGAAGCCTTACAACCTAAAAAGGGCTTCTTTAAAGGTTTTAAAAACCTGTGGGTTACCATGGAAGTGCTGAACCTACTGCAGATATCCAACACCATTTCGTACACCTGGGTGCGCGACTTCAATAATAACCAGTATGGCGTACCGAATTTCCTCACTCCCAGGCAGATAAATATCAAAATCGGGGCAGATTTCTAAATTCAGGATACACTTTCATGGAGTATTTAAAGTACTTAGATTGCCTTGATTGCTTAAAGTTATCCAACATAACCCAATTCCCATTAAAGCAATCACAGACCCAGCAATAAAGCCACAATAATTTCTACAGACACTTCAGGCACTGTCAAGTCATCTAATGTGAATTCATTTCTTTAAAAATGTTAAATCACTATTTTGATTATTGAACTATTTATATTTATTATTGTTATTTATATAGAATCTAAATAATAATATAAACCAATAAATACAACTTCAAAATGGATTATCAATTTCCTGAATTACCATACGCATTTAACGCATTGGAACCTCATATCGACGCAATGACGATGGAGATCCATTACACAAAGCATCACAAAGCTTATTTCGATAAATTTGTGGCTGCCATAAAAGAAACCGATCAGAACGGCTCTTCTCTGCAAAATATTTTCGCACAGGTGAGCAAACTTCCTGTGGGTATCCGCAACAATGGAGGTGGCTTTTACAACCATTCACTTTTTTGGGAAAGCATGTCGCCAAAAGGCGGAGGATTACCCGGCGGAAAACTGGCGGATGCTATAAATGCAGCTTTTGGTTCTTTCGAAGATTTCAAGACCAAATTCAATGGTGCGGCAGCAAACCGTTTTGGAAGCGGCTGGGCATGGCTTTCAGTAAAAGCTGATAAGAGTCTTTGCGTTTCTTCAAGCCCTAACCAGGACAACCCCCTGATGGATGTAGATGGCTGTGATGCTGCTCCTATCCTGGGTCTTGATGTTTGGGAACATGCCTATTACCTGAAATTTCAAAACCGCCGTCCTGAATACATAGCAGCTTTCTGGAACGTGGTTAACTGGGCCGTTGTACAG
>JBBSBT010000533.1:0-2762 GCA_038250985.1 Bacteroidales bacterium | reverse complement strand
TTATACGAGGATGGTTAAACTACTTCGAAATCAATGGTGTTTGCTTTCCAATCAAGAGCAAATACAGACTTAGGTATTATCTGAGTATAAAGCTATACCGATACTACGCCCGCAAGAGCCAACGAAAATGCAAACTTTTTGGTCAAAAAGTATTCGACGTTCTAACAACTAAATATAAGTTGATAGACCCGATTAAATATGCATTGCCTTAAGTTCAGCTGTGAATGCTTCTGATGAAGTTTGTAGGAAAGCCGTATGCGGGAAAACTGCACGTACGGTTTGACGAGGGGGCAGGGAAGGTGTTTCTATCCTTCCCGCTCTACTCTACATTTTTTATGCACATATTGCTCATTTTTAAAGGAGCTCATGAGATCGCTCCGCTAAGTTGGTACTTTTTGATTAAGCAAAAAGTACAAAGAGATAAATATAGAATCAATTTTCGAATTAATTCATGAAACTAGTATGATGTCTTAACTTTGCCTGCACATCAAAATATA
Organism: Bacteroidales bacterium; assembly: GCA_038250985.1. GTDB lineage: Bacteria > Bacteroidota > Bacteroidia > Bacteroidales > UBA4417 > UBA4417. Next base: position 2,265 of record JBBSBT010000533.1, on the reverse strand, counting down.
ATACAGCCTTTCTTCCAAAGTAAAAAAGAATTAACACGGAGGCGCGGTGGACAAGGAGTTAAAGCTCTTTGATAATGAAATTTTAAAAACGAACGGTTTATTCTCCCATCCCTGGCTTCTGAATTTATTTCAGTTGTGCAAATTTGTAATTCTTTTCAGGATTAGTGGATAAATTATCTTTGTTTCTCATGCAATTCCGATTATCATATGCCTGTTAGTAAGCTATTCAGTATCTTTGCACCCTATTTACACCAGGAGGAAAACCATGACTGATACGAATCCCCAAGCTTTTAAACGATATACAGTAACTTCGGCTCTGCCTTATGCCAATGGCCCCATTCATATCGGGCACCTGGCAGGCGTTTATATTCCGGCTGATATATATGTGCGATTTCTGCGTGCCAACGGGCGCGATGTGCTGTTTATCGGCGGCAGCGACGAACATGGGGTTCCTATTACCATCAGGGCACGTAAAGAAGGCATTAGCCCCCAGGAGGTGGTAGATAAATACCACGAAATGATTAAAAAGTCATTCCAGGAACTGGGTATTTCCTTTGATATTTATAGCCGTACCTCTGCTCCCATTCACCATGAAACTGCTTCGGAGTTTTTCAAAAAATTATACGACAATAACCAGTTCATCGAAAAAGTAAGTGAGCAGTATTACGACGAAGAAGCGCAACATTTCCTTGCCGACAGGTATATTACCGGAACCTGTCCGCGCTGCGGCAACGAACGGGCCTATGGCGACCAGTGTGAAAGCTGCGGATCGACGCTGAATGCGACCGATCTGATTAATCCCAAATCGGCGCTTAGCGGCAATGTGCCTGTGATGAAAGAAACCAAACACTGGTTCCTGCCTCTTGATCAGTATGAAAAATGGCTAAAAGAATGGATTCTTGTATCGCATAAAGACGACTGGAAAACTAATGTTTACGGGCAGTGCAAATCGTGGCTCGACAGCGGCCTGCAACCCCGCGCCGTTACCCGCGACCTCGACTGGGGCGTGAATGTTCCGATTAAAGGATCCGAAGGGAAAGTCCTTTATGTATGGTTTGATGCTCCCATCGGATATATTTCCGCTTCACGCGAATGGTCTTCACAAACCGGGAAGGATTGGGTCCCATACTGGAAATCGGCCGATACCAAGCTGGTTCATTTTATAGGGAAAGACAATATTGTTTTCCATTGTATCATTTTCCCGGTCATGCTGAAAGCCGAAGGCACTTATATTTTGCCGGATAATGTACCTGCCAATGAATTCCTCAACCTCGAAGGCGATAAAATATCCACTTCGCGTAACTGGGCGGTATGGCTGCACGAATACCTGGTGGATTTCCCGGGCAAACAGGATGTGCTTCGCTATACGCTGGCTGCCAATGCACCCGAAACCAAGGATAACGACTTTACCTGGAAGGATTTCCAGACCCGTAACAACAGTGAGCTGCTGGCTATATTCGGGAATTTTGTAAACCGTACACTTGTGCTTACTCATAAATATTTTGCAGGTGAAGTCCCTCCGATGGGCGAAATAAATGATATTGACCGGCAGGCTATGGCCGAAATTGCTGAGTTCCCGGCCCGCATAGCTTCCAGTATCGAGAGCTACCGTTTCCGCGAAGCATTAAATGAAATGATGAACCTGGCCAGGCTGGGGAATAAATACTTAACTGAGACCGAACCCTGGAAAAACTTTGCAACTAACCCCGAAAAGGTAAAAACCAACCTGAATCTTTCGCTGCAGATTTGTGCCAATTTATCCATTCTTTGTGAGCCTTTCCTGCCATTTACTTCAGCCCGATTGCTCGGAATGCTGAATGCCAGCCTGAAACACTGGGTCGAAGCGGGATCGTGCACTTTATTGAAGCCAAGGCATAAACTCAACCAGCCTGCTTTGCTCTTCGATCGCATCGAAGATGATGTTATTGCTGCCCAGGTGAAAAGGCTAACGGATACTAAAGCCGAAAACAAAGCTGAAAACGCCATTGTTATCCCGCAAAAACCTGAAATCTCCTACGACGATTTTACCAAACTTGATTTAAGGGTCGCCACTATTCTTGAAGCCGAAAAAGTGGCTAAAACCAATAAGTTGCTAAAACTAAAACTGGATACGGGAATCGATGTGCGAATTGTAGTGTCGGGCATTGCCGAGCATTTTGAACCCGAAAAAATCATTGGTCAGCAGGTGGTATTGCTGGCAAATCTCGCCCCGCGCATGCTGAAAGGGATCGAATCAAAAGGTATGATACTTACGGCTGAAAACGC
>JBBSBT010000532.1:0-2765 GCA_038250985.1 Bacteroidales bacterium | reverse complement strand
TCGGCTTCAAGTCCTGACAGGGTTTGAGTCCGTATTTTTTCCAGTTCTTCAGCTTTGAAATCTGCATTCAACAATACATCCGACATGATGGACAGAAGTGCATCGTTATGCCTGGTCAGACAATTTGCTGACATTCCGCCGGCCGAAGTGCTCAGACTGGCTCCCAGCATATCCACAGCTTCATCAATCTGCTCCTTGGTGCGAGTAGTAGTGCCTGTACGCATCAACTGTCCGCTGAAATCAGAATACCCTGCCATATCGCCTTCGAAAATCGGATCATAATCCAACACCAGTGAGTAAGCCAGACGCGGAATCTTATGATTTTCGACAACAAATACTTTCAGTCCGTTGGCTAATTCGAACGATTGATATTCACCAATCTTTATCACAGGTGCGGGACCTGCCTGTGGCTGAATACTACGGTCGAGAACTTCCTTGACAGCCTGTGGTGCTGCCGGTTTCGTTGTTTTTCCTTTTTTTACCTGCGCAGCTAAAGGAAGCGTGATTATAAGGGCTGCTATAAATGCTAAAATTCTGTTTTTCATAGTTTGGTTCCTCCTTTAGTTTTTTTCGGTTGGTTTTGGTAAATAAGTCAGAACCACCCTGTTTTCAGGGGTAAGGTATTTTTTTGCAACGCGTTGAAGATCGGCCGGAGTTACAGCCATATAGCGATCTAATTCGGTATTGATCAGATTGGTATCTTTAAAAAACACATGGTATTCAGCCAGGTTTGATGCAATACCTGCCATAGTGCTGTTGCCGGTAACAAAGTCGTTCTCAACTTTATTACGCAGTTTCTGAAACTCAGCATCTGATATTTCGGTTGTTTTAACTTTTTCGATTTCAGCTTCAATGGATTTCTGGAGGTCAGCCGGTGAAACACCCATATTTACTAGACCGAAAACCAGGAACAATCCCGGATCTTCGAGTGCAAACGGAATTGACATAACCTGTACCGCTTTTTGCTGTTGGTCCACGATTGCCTTATACATGCGGGAACTTTGTCCGTCCGAAAGCAGTGTTGTTAACATCGAAAGTGCATACGAATCGGGGGTGCCTTGTGCAGGCATATGATACGACATAATTACCGCAGGTAATTGAATGTTGTCGTACACTGTATCCGTGACTTCCGCGGTTTTTTCCGGTTCAACAACAGTTGGCCTGTAAATTGCCTTGGTTCCCCTTGGGATATCACCGAAATATTTTTCAATCATTTTTTTTGTACTATCAATATTCAGGTCGCCTGCTATTGTTAATGTTGCATTATTTGGCACATAATAAGTACTGTGGAAATCCATAAACTCCTGCAAAGTCGCTTGATTGATATCCTTGGGATCACCGATCGGAGTCCATTTGTATGGATGCACTTTGTAAGCATCTGCCATTGTTTTTTCAATTATCGAACCATAGGGGCGGTTGTCGTATGATTGCTTGCGTTCTTCTTTAACTACGGCGCGTTGGGTTTCGATTCCGATACTATCGATACGCAGGTGTAGCAGTCTTTCGGATTCGAGCCACAGACCAAGTGCAAGCTGGTTACTGGGCAGTAATTCGAAATAATAGGTGCGATCCTGAGAGGTATTGGCATTATTATAACCGCCGGCCGATTGGGTTATTTTATCAAATTCGCCGCGGGCAATATTATCCGAACCTTCGAACATCAGATGCTCAAAGAAATGTGCGAAACCGGTACGTCCGGGAACTTCATTTTTTGAACCGACATGGTACAGGATCGAAACGGCAATAATCGGGGTTGAATTATCCTGGTGCAGGATAACATGCAGGCCATTAGGCAGATCATATTCAGTGAATTTGATCCTGCCTTCTTGTGCCATCGAACCCACGAAGGGAAAAATGACAAGCAACAGAATGAGAAGTCTGATTTTCATAAAAAAGGTTTTTTGATTTTTAGATGGTTTACTGAGTTAATAAAAGCAAGAGTAGGGTCGAAAAATGCGATATATACGGGAAGAAGTATTAAATATTGGACAAATATCTGATTTTATCAGCAATAAATACACACTACAGAATTATTATTTCTTTTTGCTATGCTCAAGCAGCCATTTATAAAGTTCCGGGTCGTTATAAGCATTCACCCACGAATCGTGTCCTACACCGGGATATATCGTTATTCGCGCGGATCCGCCTTTGGCATTAACAGCTTCAACCATTTCGATGGTGCGTTGAACAGGCACTACCGGATCAGCTACACCATGAAAAGCCCAAACCGGTGTATTTATCAACATTTTTGCCAACTGTGTATCACCTCCTCCACATACAGGAGCAATAGCTGCAAACTGCTCAGGATAAGCACTTGCCCAGGCCCAGGTGCCAAATCCACCCAAACTCAAACCGGTGAGATATATCCTTTCGGGATCAATCCGGTATTTTTTCTTCAGCTGTTTAAGCATGGCTTGCAAATCCTCCGTATTCCACCTGCTATCAGCCGGACATTGTGGTGATACCAGTATAAACGGGAAATCTGGACGGCTTTCAACAAAGGAGGGTGGTCCGTTTTTTTTAACCAGGTCGATTGAGTCGCCGCGCTCGCCTGAGCCATGCAGGAAAATAAGCAATGGAAAGGTTTCGTGCTTTTCCTTCTTGTAATCACCCGGAAGCCATAAAAGGTAATTTAAAGCGGTTTTACGTACGATCATAACTGTTTTTTTTGTCTGGGTTTGCGCGGTAACAGATTGTAAACCAGCTAAAAATATAATGATAAGGGATAAAATAATAAATCGTTTCATCAGTATGAATTGGTTTGG
>JBBSBT010000531.1:0-2769 GCA_038250985.1 Bacteroidales bacterium | reverse complement strand
GCCCGTATCTCAGATTCTTTATCGCGGTAAAGCATCGGGATCCGGGTATTTACATCAAGCTGCTTGCTGTTCAGTGTACGGATTTCAATATTTACTGTTCGCCCGCCCGGGTTTGCTGTCGTTTTACCGAAGCCTGTCATTGATCTGATCATAGTTTTGTTTTGAATGCACAAAGATACAATGTTTGGGTGTTGCAGCGGGTGATGATTCTTTTAAAGTGAAGGTTTGTGTACTTTGGCAGAAATATCTTACATTTGATTTATCAATTCCGACAAATTTATGAACCGCCAGGCCGCTTCCCTGACAAGCCACAAATTATACAGCGAACCTCCCAGGTTTTATCAGGCCATGCTGAACGATATTGAACAGGCTGAGCGCTATATCTTCCTGGAGGTTTATAAATTCGGAAACGATGAAGTGGGGCTCCAATTCCGCGAGGCGATTACAAAAGCTGCAGAAAGAGGTGTTCACGTTAAATTACTTCTCGATTCCTGGGGAGTTTCGTACGACGAAACTTTTTTCACTGATCTGATTTCACTGGGTGGTGAAGTCCGGTTTTTCAGGAAAATCCTTTATACGTTTGATTTTTTTACGAAGAATCACAGGCGGAACCACCGTAAGTTCCTGTTAATTGATGATCACATCAGTTACATGGGCTCGGCAAATATTACAGGTTATTCCCTTGAATGGCGCGAGTCGGTGATACGGCTTTCGGGGAGCATAACCCTGCTGTTTAAGCGCTCATTTCTCGAAAGTTACAAAATATATAACAAATACATCTTCAATAAATTTACATTCAAAAAATCCAGGTTTCTGGATCAGTTTGAGCTTGTTGAAGATATGCCGTCGATATACCGGCAGCGAGTTAAAACAAAGCTCGAACGCCTGATCAGCAAAGCAAAAAGGGAAATTATTATCGAAACGCCTTATTTCCTTCCCGGGCACAAAATGCGTAAAATTCTTGCCGATGCTGCCGGGCGTGGGGTAAGAGTCAAAATCATACTTCCGCGGCATTCGGATGTGCGATCCATCGACCTGTTGAGCAGCAAGTATTACGGATTTTATTATTCAAATAACATCAGCCTGATTTTTTATATGATCAATAACCTGCATGCGAAACTCATACTCATTGATGGAGAAACCTTTGGTATCGGGTCGCCAAATATTGATTACCGGAGTTTCCGGTATCAGCACGAGGTAATGCTGTTCGGGACTCATAAAGGAATTGTGGAAGAAGTGCGGAGCCATGTGGATGAAACCATACGAAACTGCCAGGATTTTGATCACCTCAGCTGGTTGCGCCGCCCCCGGATTGAAAAAGTCCTCGGATGGTTGCTTCTTCCGTTTCGGCATATGTTTTAGAAGGGGGATGAGAAAGGCTTTGGTGTAAAGAAAATAAGGTTTATTCAATTTTAATTAGAATGCTTATATGGCAATTTGATTAATATCGAATAATGAACAAGCTTGCCTGCAGCAAGCAGGGAATGATGAATTTTGAAATTTAAAACTATCTAACTAAACAGCCTGGTCAATGCAATGAGGAATGTATACAGGATACACAGATGAGTATAAAAGACTACAATCTTTTTTTTTTTGAAAACTGTAGAAAACAGTTCTAATTCTTTACAATCTGTGGCAAAACAGACTATTTAAAGGCTGAATAATTACATAAATATAATTTGATTTACTTCTTTACTTCATGATTCGATATTCCATGTTCATGATTCGATATTCAAAATCTTTTTAAATTGATCTTATTGAAAACAGGATAAAGAATCAACCCCGTTTGTGTCTGAGAAATATTCAGGCCCTGTTTCTTCTGGTCACAAAATATATCCCTGCAAAAACAAGAAACGCGCTTACGATTTTAATCCATGAAATTATTTCGGCAAAAACAATGATTCCGATTATGGCAACAATAACAGGTTGAAGATAGGTATAATAAGCTACAACCGAAGAGGATAATCGTTTCAGTGAATATGAGATAAAGAAATATGCCATAAAGGTTGTGCCGATAATGATATAGAGTATTGCAAACCATGTAAAGCTGTCAAATGAGCTGAAGTTTATCTCCAATGCCTGTTTTATAGTGAAAGGGAATATGCCGATAAACCCGAAGAGGAACACCCAGCGCATGATAATGAATGGGTTGTATTTCACCATCAGAGGCTTGGATACTACAAGGTATAAGGTCCAGGCGACTGTATTCCCAACTATGAATAAATTGCCTGTGAAATGACCTCCTTTCAGGGTGAGAGGGTTGCCAAGTAAAATCAGCATCAGTGCGCCAGCCAATCCAAGCAAAATACCTGCAAGCCTCGACTTTCCGATGCGTTCTTTCTGTATTAAGGCGGCAAATACCAACACCAGGATGGGACTTGCTGAATTGATAATAGAGGCATCTACCGGAGTTGTTTGATTAAGGCCTGTAAAAAATGCCATCTGGTTTATTGATACGCCTAATAGACTTACCAGGATGAGACGGGGAAAATCAGCCCGATCGATCCGGAGTACGCGAAGTTCTTTTACGCTTAGTTGTATGATCCAGGCTATTAAAAATGCGCCAAGCACACGCAGAAAAATAATCTGCATCGGTAACAGGTGGTCAGGCATCAATCCTTTGGCAACCCAGTAGTTGACGCCGAACAGCAAGGTAGCTGCAAGCATGGATAAGTGTGCCCGTAAATTTTGTCGTGCCATGCTTAGTGAAGGAGTTAGGATTCCGGTCAGAGTGCTGCTATTTGTTAATTGTCTTCAGGTTTATAATTG
>JBBSBT010000530.1:0-2774 GCA_038250985.1 Bacteroidales bacterium | reverse complement strand
TGAATATTCCGATAGATTCTAAGTGTTTTCATTCCGGCAAAAGTAGGGATTTTTGAGGGGCGAATAAATAGGCGGCAGAAAAATTACTCCCTCACGTCACTGTTATACTACAATGGCTTGATTAATGAATTGATATATGTAGGGTGACTGGTTGGTAAGAGCTATCGGCAAAGGTAAATTTATTAAACGAATAGCGTGAAAATCAGTATGCGCTTCGTTATATACTTACATGCCGCGTGCCATAGTGTATTTGCTTTTTAACAAAAATTCTGACCCGTCAAATAAAAGCAGACCTCCGGCAATGCCTGTACAGATTAGGTTATATCTAAATATAAATGTGTTCAGATAATATAATTATAATTAAAACTATGAATATGTGAGGAATAAATGTTACCTTTACTTTTTTGAAGTACAGAGCATTACATCACGACCCACAAAAAAATCAGTTATGAGTGAAAAAAAAGCACCACATTACGAATCGCCAAATGTAAGTAAGTTACAAGCTGTTGAGATAGATCACAAAACAACCATTTATATAGCACTTGGCGCTGACCCGGTTGAAGCCAAGAAACGCTATTTATACAGAATAAACCCTAAAACGATAACTCTTTCCTGACATTTTTTTGGGGAAGTTCTTACAAATATTAAAGATATTCCGTTAAGAAAAGCCGATGGCAGGAAACCTATGACTGCCAGGTGGGATTAGCGTTCATAAAATCAGGGTTGCTAAACTACTCGGCAACCCTTTAAAGTCATGTTGTCAGCATGGAATCTGCGGCTGTTTCAGCTTAAATGGAATCTCCGGCTGTTTCAGCTTAAATGGAAATTTCCATTTCTAGCCCGCTGTTGGCTGAATTTACTTTATGGTTTTAATTGTTTTCGATTTTGAATCGATTCAGGTCCTGGCTTAGGTCTACCGTTGTGTAAACCTGTGGCCTGCATTCATCCCTCATTGCATTGACCGGTCTTGATTATTTTAACATCATTTTTTACCGTTCCTTATTTCTGAATGTTATTTCACTCAGTCAAACTTACCGTTTACGCAACGGATACCCAAACCCTGCTTAAGGCCTTTATCTTTGAGCCTTGATTTTCTTCCACTATTCAAACATTTCGATATTCAATGCCTGCGACTGACCTTTTTAAGGTCAGTTGCCTTTTAGGGGCATCCCTGATCAAAGTTGGTGAAATTCCTTTTTGCTTTTTTATGCCTGTTATGGTCTGTTATATTAACTGCCGGAAGTGGAGGTGGCAACAGGAATATTTATTTAAAAGCCACAGGTCCATCTATCAGTCAGGATAAATTTATAAAGCAGTACGTAGTTCAAAAGACTGATCACCATTAGAAAGATATATTTAAAGAAGGTGAGTATTTGTTCCTTGGTTTTCCAGCACGAAACACTATCCGTTTATGCCTGTCCGGCAATAAAGTAAAATACATTCACATGTTTCTCTGCCTGATATCTGTCGGAGAGGAATATTGGGTTGGTTCAATATTTTCACGTATCAGAGAGTGGCAGCACTCTAATTATTGTACATTTGTCAATGTAGAAATTCTTTTTGCAGTTAATTATCACATCAGGTGTTTCAGCAATTTCAAACTTAATCCGGCAGGATTGGTTTTAGGAATGGAGAAGTAATAACGCAATAAAAAATTTCAGTCTCAAAAAGCGAGGATTAAAAACATATGAAAGAGTACACTGCAATTATAATTGATGATGAGAAAAATATACGTGAAGCGCTTTCGATATTATTAGGACAATACTGCCCTCAAATCAAGGTATGTGGTTTAGCCGAATCAGCCAGCGAAGGAAGGATACTTCTTGAGAACTACAAAGTGGATTTTATTTTTCTGGATATTTCAATGCCCCGGGAAGACGGATTTGCATTTCTCCGATCCATTCCTGACAATACATACGGGGTAATATTCGCCACAGCCCACCAGGAACATGCATTACGCGCTCTGAAGGCTAATGCCGTTGATTATCTTCTGAAACCTGTTAATCCGATCGAGCTTAAGGCTGCGGTAGATAAGGCCATTTACAACCTGGATCTACGCCGGAATTATCAGGAACTCCGTGAAGTGTACTATCAATCCCTGCATAATATGCATGATCAGCTGCAATCAAAAACCGGCCGTGTTACCAGTCTCACGGTCGCCGAACAATTTGGTTTTAAAATAATAAATGTTGAGGAATTGATATATCTGCAGGCTGAAAGCAATTACACGATTCTTCATCTTACCGAGAAAAGGCAAATCATTGCAACCCGGACTTTAGGTGAGTTCGAAAAAATGTTGGATGAAAAAAGGTTCTTCCGGATTCATAAATCAACCATTATTAACCTGAGTTTTCTGTCAGGGTACTCCAGTTATGAGGGGAATTTTGCTGAATTAAAGGATGGAACCCTTCTGAATATATCCAGGCGTAAGCTGATAGAATTCCGTGAAAAAGTGAAACAATTCTCAATAAGCTTGATGTGAGGGGATTACATGTTTTATTATTTTTTATTGCCCTGCAAATTTGTACAAGCACCTTTGCTCAAAATCCGTATATCCGGCATTTTACTACCCTGGATGGTTTGCCATCAAATACCATATACCAGATGTGCCAGGACAGGAATAAATTTTTATGGTTCACTTCGGATGCAGGTGTAGTTAAGTTTGATGGGAGCAACTTTACAAGCTACAGAAAAAAAGATGGCTTGAGCAGTAACGATGTAGTTCGTATCAAGGAAGATTCAAAAGGACGAATTTGGTTTTTCAATTATAATGG
>JBBSBT010000529.1:0-2779 GCA_038250985.1 Bacteroidales bacterium | reverse complement strand
GTTGAGTTCTGGGACGATTTGAAAAGCTGACAAACTCATCTGCCAAATGACAGGTATTCGTATCGGGATCCCGATATTTGATTATTATTGAATATGGCTTTAAGAGTTAAAAACAGATGGTAAAGTATTGATATTGAGAACATAATCCTTTTTGTCTTTTTTTTGAGGCATTGCCCTTTATAAATAGTGGCACGGGTTTTGGACAGGCTTTAAACTTATGAATAAACTAAGATCTTATAAAAACGGATTTCAGCGTATTGCCTTGTTGTTATTATTAGCATCAGGTTCTTACCAGTTTTGCAGTGCCCAGGATGCGACCAAAATCGTAGGGATAGTCCGCGATGCGCAAACCGGTGATACCCTGCCGTTCGTCAGCATTTATTTTAAAAATACACAAATTGGCACTACTACCGGGTTCAAAGGAGAATTCGCTCTCGAATCGCGTAAAGCAACTGATACATTGGTTGCTTCATTTATAGGATTCACTACTTTTTATCTTCCGATCCAACGCAACCGTTTCCAGACTGTAGATATTAAATTGGAGCCTGAAAAATACGAGCTTTCGGGAGTTGTGATCCGTCCGGGCGAAAACCCGGCCGAAGTAATGCTGCGGAAAATAATTGATCACAAGCCGCAGAACGACCCGGATAAAGTCGAGGCTTTTCATTGCCAGGCCTACACAAAAATGCAGTTTGACGTAAACAACCTGAGCGATAAATTTCAGAACCGGCGAATTCTTGAGCCGTTTAAATTTGTTTTTGAACAGATAGATACCAGCGTGGTGAATGGTAAAGTTTATCTTCCGGTTATGATTTCCGAAGCATTCTCGGACTTGTATTTCCGTAAAACACCAAGGGAAAGGAAAGAGATAATCAGGGCATCGCAGATATCAGGTGTCGAAAATCCTACCATGTCGCAGTTTGTAGGTAATATGGCGCAGGATATTAAAATATACGACAATTTCATAAGCATGTTTCAGAAGAACTTTGTCAGCCCTATTTCATCTATGGGCCTGCTTTATTATAAATATTACCTGGTCGATTCAACCCTGCTGGATAATAACTGGTGCTATAACATCATGTTTAAGCCCAGGCGAAAGCAGGAACTCGCATTTACAGGCAATATGTGGATACACGATACCACTTTTGCAGTAAAAAAACTTGAGATGCGAATGGCAGGTGATGTGAACCTGAATTTTGTGAATGACATGCTGATTCAGCAGGAATTTTCCATGGCAAGTAACGACCGCTGGATGCTGACGCGCGAAAAAACAGTTGCCGATTTTAATGTTATCGTGGACTCCAAAATTACTATGGGATTTTTTGGTACCCGGACCGTGGTATATTCAGGTTATGATTTTACCCCTGTGCGCGATGATAAAATATACTCCATGCCGAGTGATGTTATTGTTCTGGATGATGCAAACAGGAAAGGTGACGATTTCTGGAAAAAATCCAGGCCCGAGGAACTCACACACAGGGAATCTTCCATATACCGTTTGAGCGATACACTGAAACAGATGCCTCTTTTCAGAACCTATCTGGATGTGATTAAAATGGTTGTAACAGGATATTATGTTAAAGGTAATTTTGAGTGGGGCCCTTATTCATCAACGTATAGTTATAACCAGATCGAAGGAAGCCGTATCAGGGTGGGAGGCCGTACGAGCAACGATTTTTCGACTAAGCTGATGCTGAAAGGGTATCTGGCCTACGGCACCCGCGACCAAACGTTAAAGTATAGCACTGGCTTTATGTATATGCTGGGCAAAACACCCGATCGCGTGCTAAGCGCATCCTATACCTACGACGTTGAACAGCTGGGATTGTCGGAAAATGCTTTCCGGCAGGATTTTATACTGAACTCTATATTCCGCCGTAATCCACAGGACAAACTTTCCCTGGTTACTCAATACAAAGGTTCCTACAAACACGAATGGTTTACCGGGTTATCCAATACAATTGAATTAAACAACCGCCAGATTTCAACCCTGAAAGGGGCAGGAATAAATTTATATGATCCGCTTACACACGATTATGTGCTGACCGAGCACATAACTACCACTGAGATTTCCCTTGGTATGCACTATGGCTTTCGCGAAAAACAATTGGCCGGTGAATTCGAGCGCATAGTGGTGAGTACACCGTTCCCTGTTTTTAACCTGAAATATTCCTTTGGAGTAAAAGGACTTTTTAATGGCGAATACGAATATAAGGCCCTTCGCGGTAATGTTTCGCAATGGTTCAGCTTCCTGTCGGCAGGATGGTTAAAATATAATATTGAAGCCGGGAAAATATGGGGCACACTTCCTTACCCGCTCTTAAATATTATGCCTGGTAACGAAACGTTTTATCATGATGATTATGCTTTCAACCTCATGAACTATTACGAGTTTATCGCTGATGAATATGTCTCCTATCATCTTATTTATCATATGGAAGGATTATTCCTGAACCACATACCGGCCATCCGGAAATTGAAATGGCGCGAAGTTGCTCAATTTAAAGGCACGTTCGGTCATACAACATCTGCGAATGAACAATATAATCTACTGCCCGAAGGCGCTTATTTTCTAACCAGACCTTATATGGAGGCCGGAGTCGGAATCGAAAATATTTTCCGTTTTCTCCGTGTTGACGCGATATGGAGGCTGACCTATAACGATCATACCAATACAAAGCCTTACGGCATCATGTTTTCAATGAATTTTGACTTTTAAAACGAATGATGAATAATTTGACAATTCGGCAATGTGATAATTGGGCAATGAGACAATTGG
>JBBSBT010000528.1:0-2782 GCA_038250985.1 Bacteroidales bacterium | reverse complement strand
TGATCGATAATTGGGGAACCGGGCCTAAAATCCTCTGGAAAATACAGCTGGGCGAAGGACACGCAGCTCCGGCGGTATATGATGGTCGTGTATATATTCTGGATTATGAAGAAACAAGCAAACAGGATCTGCTTCGCTGCTATTCGCTTGCATCCGGTGAGGAACTCTGGCACCGCGGATACCATGTCCGCCTGAAACGGAACCATGGCTTATCGCGCACCATTCCTGCTGTAAACGATAAATATGTTTTAACAATCGGCCCCCGCTGCCAGGTAATGTGTGTCGACCGGCTAAAGGGCGATCTGCTCTGGGGCCTTGATCTGGCTGCCGAATTCAACACCGAAGTGCCATTCTGGTATACCGGTCAGTGCCCGCTTATTGATAATGATACAGCCATTATTGCCACAGGAGGAAAATCACTGCTGATTGGCATCGATTGCAAAACAGGGCAAAAAGTATGGGAAACACCGAATCCGAAGAACTGGAAAATGTCGCACTCTTCCATCATGCCAATGGTTTACAAAGGAAAGAAAATGTATGTATATTGCACTATTGGCGGGATGTGTGGCGTATCAGCTTCCGGATCCGATAAAGGTCAGTTGCTATGGGAAACAACAGAGTTTTCACCGGCTGTAATTGCTCCTTCGCCTGTTATTATGGACAACGGGCTCATCTACATGACAGCCGGTTACGGTTATGGCGCTGCATTGGTTCAGCTAAAAGAAAGTGGCGGGCGCTATACAGCCGAAGTCGTTCAGAAATACAAACCACTCGACGGACTGGCCTCGGAACAGCAAACCCCGATTTATTACAAGGGTTATCTTTTCGGAATATTGCCCAAAGATGCCGGTGCTATGCGCGAACAATTTGCCTGCTATAAAAGCTCTGACACCAAAAATGCAGTGATGAGCAGTGGAAAAACTAACCGGTTCGGTCTCGGACCCTATATCCTTGCCGATAATAAATTCTTTATTCTCAGCGATGAGGGGGAAATGACTATAGCAAAATATTCGACCTCTGCTTTCAAAGTACTGGATAAGGCAAAAATTATTGACGGACAGGATTCGTGGGGACCGATTGCGATCACTGGCGGATATTTGCTGATGAGGGATTCGAAAACCTTGCTTTGTCTTGATATCAGGGCGAAATAAGAAGTACACTTTGCGCCGTGCACTAAAATTTTATCATCATTTCAATAACACTAAAACTTCAACCCTATGAAACAAAAGATAGTTATCATTTCAGCAGTGGTATTGCTTCTTGCACTGGTTGGATTTATGATAAAGGACTTCTTTTTCAGCAAACACTATAACATAAATCCGTATGAATTTGAGTTGAATAGTGTCAGAAAGGGTGATACATCCATGGCTGCCTTTTCCGAAACCGGCCAGATTAAAACCACATTGGAAGAAATTCATGGGATTGCAACAGATAGCTCAGGGAAAATTTACGTTGCAGGAAAAGACGGGGTCGAAATATTTGATCCTTCCGGAAAGCTTGAATCGAGATTCAACATTGAGGGTACAGCATTATGTATAAGTCTTAGTGAAAACGGCAATATTTTCCTTGGGATGAAGGATCATATTGAAATTTGGGATAATAGCGGCAAATTACTTTCCAGGTGGGTATCCTTAGGCAACGAGGCTACAATTACAAGCATTGCTGTAAAAGGAGTGAATGTTTTCTTTGCTGATGCCGGGCAAAAGGTAGTTTATCACTATCATGTGAAAGGGTATCTTATGAATAAAATAGGCCTGAAAGATCCGGTTACAGGAGTACCGGGGTTTATTATTCCGAGTCCCTATTTTGACCTTGGCATCAGCAAGGATGGAAATCTGTGGGTAGTAAATCCTGGCAGGCATAGTTTTGAAAAATACAATTTCGCAGGAAAATTGCTTACTTCGTGGGGGAAAGCCTCCATGGCCCTGGAAGGATTTTGCGGTTGTTGCAATCCGTCTAACTTTGCTTTCTTAAATGACAGCTTATTTGTTACCAGCGAGAAGGGAATAGAGCGTGTTAAAATTTATGGCGCAGATGGAACTTTTCTTACTCTGGTAGCTACTCCTGATCAGTTTAAACAAGGCACCAAAGGCCTCGACCTGGCAGTGGATAATCAAAACCGGATACTGGTGCTTGACCCGGTGAAAATGGAGATTCGTATTTTTGAACCTAAAAAATTATAAACTATCGCTATGCAGAACCGAAGAGACTTTCTGAACATGATGGGCCGGGGAACAATTCTGACCGGGCTTGCTGCGGCTTCCGGTTTCCTGGTGTTCCGTTCAGTAAAAAACGGTAATTGTCAGCTTGGTTCTTCCTGTAACAATTGTGGTAAATCGGATAGTTGTGATTTGCCCGAAGCAGCGCTTTTCAATCAAACCGTATGGCAGCTTGATCCCACCAAATGCATTCAATGCGGACGGTGTGCCGAAAATTGTGTCTTAACTCCTTCAGCCGTAAAAGTAACCCATGTTTATGCCATGTGCGGATACTGCGATCTGTGCGGCGGATACCTGAAACCCGGAACAAAAACTATTTCGACCGCTGCCGAAAACCAGCTTTGTCCAACCAGTGCCATCAAGCGCAAATTTGTTGAAGACCCTTTTTACCAGTATACCATTGATGAACCTTTATGCATCGGCTGTGCCAAATGTGTAAAAGGCTGCGACGCTTTTGGCAACGGCTCACTCCAATTGCAGGTAAGGCACGACCGATGTGTGAACTGCAACGAATGCGCTATCGCCCGCGATTGTCCTTCCGATGCATTCAGCCGCGTTCCGGC
>JBBSBT010000527.1:0-2787 GCA_038250985.1 Bacteroidales bacterium | reverse complement strand
TGAACCACATAGAGTCATAGGAACATAGGTTACACATAGATTCTCCTTTTTGGTGCTGAAGTTGATTATGATTTTTCTATGTGCAATTCTATGTGGTTTATGTGCCTATGTGGTTCACTTGATTAAAGGGGATAAGCAGTTAATATTTGAAAAAAATATTTATGCATTCAGAATGAACTCAGTTGAATTAAACCCGAATGCAAAATACAAAGCGATTACCATTACTTTAAATATTTCTGCGCATTGTTTTTTTATTTCCTGAATATGTAATATGAATGAAGCTGCCTTTTTAGGAGCAGCCTCGTTGATATCAGGGATTTTTAAAATAACACACTGTGCAGGTGTGCGGGGTTTAATTACAATATCAAAACAACATTAGAAACAGATATATTTAATATACAGGTTTTTATGCAGTTCATTTAACTGTTTTATCATTATTTCCTGGATGCTTTATTGCCTATCATTCCGTTGGAAACAATTGTAAATTCCAACCCGCCCCTTTTATTGGTGTACGCATTTAAGCTGGAAGTATTGATATCATAGCTCATTTTGTAAGTCAGATTTCTGAAGTTAATTCCAATATTTACAATGACTGCATCATCCAATCTATAGGATGCACCTGCCAAAACCTTTAAATCGGGTTTTTTGAAACTATAGTTGAAATCCATACCTGCTATTATTTCCTGGATATTCGACTGCCTCATAAACAGGATTTTTGGCTCCACCTTAAATACATCGTTCACATCAATATTAAAGCCGCTATGAATTACCCATTTTCGTGGCAAATGTGATTTATAGCCAATAACAAACGATTCATTCGGGCTGGTAATATGAAAAACTGAGAAACCCAGGTAAGGATGAATTTTTTTTGCCGGATCGGTAAACCCATAATAAATTCCATAATTTAATTCCGGCAGCAACCTTGAACTGTGACCGAAACTTTCGCCTGACGGCAGGTCAGGGTCGAAATTGCCATTTGCATACTGACTATCGAAAACCAGGTTGTTGTCTTTCAGGTTTTTCAGAATCATTCCTGCCTGTAGTCCAACCGAAAGAAAATGCACATTTTGATCTGTAGCAGTAATGGTGTAGGCTGCCGACATTACAAAATTAAATACATTGAAGTATTTCGATTGCAGGTTATAGAGCATATATCCTCCAATACCCCAACGCTCATTTAACGGAGCATCCACAGCAAAAGCCGAAGAATTAATATTGCTTGCCAGGGCACCCCATTGGCTCCGCAATTGTGCACCGGCCCTGATATTATTCTGGTTTAGCAAACCTGTCAGAGATGGATTTATAAGTACCGGCAGTTCATCATATTGCGACCAGTGTGCATCCTGGGCCTTGATGCTCATAATACTCAGTAGCATAATACTGAAAGCGAGAACTGTTATTTTTATTTTCATAATGAGATTTTATTTTGTCTTGGGTCTGATAGGACGCCTGTTATATTTTTTTTTATTGACAAATTTTATTGCCTGCTTTAAAAGGCCTTTTCAGTCATAAAATCTATCTTATTAATGCAACATCTCCTGATTTTTTATAGAACAGACCAGCATCAGTCTCAGCTTCAACAGTATACACATAAGTGCCAACGGGTTGGTCAACTGATTTGTATTTTCCATCCCACCCGGTATTCGGATCATTGGTTTCGAATACAACTTTTCCCCACTGATCAAATACCTTGAAATGTATGCTGGTAAATGGTCCGCCACGAACATAAAGCACATCGTTATTATTATCGCCGTTCGGGCTGAATCCTGTCGGTACTTTGGGTGCAAAGGTCTTTGTGTTTTCAACAACCACATCGGTCCTTGCCGTGTCCGAACAATTGAATTGGTTGGTAACAACCTGAACAACAGTATAAGTACCTTCGGTGTTAAAAATAAATTCCGGATTCTGAAGCGTTGAAGTACCAGCCCCGCCAAAATTCCATTGCCAGCTTTGTGCTCCGGTTGATTGGTCAGAAAACTGAACCGGTTCGCCGGGGTGCAATGATGTTGAATTTGTTGTAAACCCTGCAAGCGGTTTTGAAACATCAACCGGATTGGTAATTTTAGCTTCACATCCTGTATTGCTTTTAACAATTAAGCTCACGTTGTAGGTTCCGGCAGATGGATACAAGTTTGTCGGGTGTTGGATTGTGCTTGTATTTCCGTTTCCAAAGTCCCATTGCCATGATGTGATATTTCCTGCACTCATAGTAGATAAATCATTGAATACTACCTGGTATTTATTACAAACCGGAGTGCTGTTAAAGTTTGCTGCCGGCGTAGCATTAACTTGAATTTGTTTCAGTATAGTAAATGCGCAGCCTAAATTTGATGTAGCCGTAAGACTAACCGGATAACTTCCTGAAGCCGGGAATAAATATGTGGTGTCCTGTGCTTTAGTTGTATTTCCTCCGCCAAAATCCCATTTCCAGTCAGTAATTGATCCGTTGTGCAAGGTTGACTCATCCGTAAACTCAACTGAAAGTCCTGCGCAGGCTGTTGAGTTTGCAAAATCAACGTCCAGAGGGACAAGCATCTGAATGTTGATTGTGTCTTTTGATTGTGAGCATGCGCCTGCTTCGGTTGAAGTGAGGTATATATTTGTATTTCCTGACATAGCCTCAGATGCACTAAAGGTATATGTTACATCAGTTGCTTCGTCATCAGGAGAAAAGCTTCCACCTCCTGAAGTTGTCCATTTTACAGTCTTTGTATTGAACATTGTTGCCGTTAAACTAACTGATGAAGTTCCTTTACAAATCTGCAGATCCGGTCCTCCGTTAACGAT
>JBBSBT010000526.1:0-2792 GCA_038250985.1 Bacteroidales bacterium | reverse complement strand
GTACTGCAACACTAATTCGGGACTTGCAACCTATAGAATATGACCATGCCCGACACACATGAAAAACCCCGGCAGTAACACCAGGGTTTTGAAAATACAAGTATTGTGACAAGTTTAGTTCTGTCCCAGCATGACCGGCATAACCAGCATCAGGATATCTTCATCAGGATCATTGTGGTTTGCCGGTACTATAATACCTGCACGGGTCGGACCCGACAATTGGAATAATATCTCTGTTGATTCCAGGTTATTTACCATTTCGAGCAGAAAGCGTGAGTTGAAGCCAATTTCCATGTCATCACCGGCATAGGTACATGCCAGGCGCTCAACACCTTCATTCGAGTAATCTATATCTTCAGCATTCATTAGGAGTTCCTGTCCGCTGATGCGCAGCCTTACCTGGTGTGTGGATTGATTGGCAAACGGCGAAAGACGTTTTACAGAACTAATGAACAGGTTTCTGTCGACAGTCAGCTTATTGGGATTATCTTTAGGAATAACAGCATCGTAAGCTGGATAACGGCCTTCGATAAGACGGCTGTATAACTTCACACCATCGTAAGCAAAAGATGCATTAGTTACATTATATTCAACCTGTACATTCACATCCTCCGTTAAAAGCAAATTCTTGAGAACGTTCAATGGTTTGCGTGGAATAATAAAGGAAGTAGAAATTTCGGTTTTAGCATCGTTGCGACGGTAACGAACCAGTTTATGTGCATCGGTAGCAACAAAAGTGATATAATCAGGCATTATATCAAAGAAAACACCTCCCATTGCCGGGCGGAGTTCATCATTGCCTGTAGCGAACACCGTTTTCGTAATTCCTGCAGCAAGAATAGTTGATGAAAGTTCGAATGTTGTGGTTTCGTCGAGCAGGGGAAGCTCAGGATAATCATCTGCATTATGCCCGGTGAGTTTGTATTTTCCTTCGCTCGAAAGAATTTCAATAGCCAGTGTATTGACATCTATATTAAAGGTGATAGGCGCATCAGGCAGATAACGCAGGAAGTCGAGAAGCAGTTTGGCCGGGATGGTAACCTTACCGGATTCATCCGACATTGAAGGTTCCAGTGTCATGATCAGGGTAGTTTCCAGGTCGGTAGCAGTCATTTTCAACGTGGTATCATCAAGTTCGAAAAGGAAATCATCCAATATGGGTAATGTATTATTTGAATTTATAACTCCGCTAAGGAACTGAAGTTTCTTCAGTAAGGCCTGACTATTGATAATAAATTTCATAGTGTTTTGTATTTCAGTTATTTACAGGTAACAATTTTGACATGGTAAAAATATGAATCTTAAATTGAATTCCAACATTCGATGCTACTAAGATATTAACATTAAACGAAACTATTCAGATAATTTTTGTTTTTTTCTGAACAAGAGTTTACTTTCTTCCCCTTTCATCAGCCGCTTAATATTTTTATGATGAGTTAAAGGGACAAACACAGCAATTAGAGCTGCCAAAATGATAAGATAAATATTTTGTTCCTTGAAAACGAAAATTGCCAGTATGGCGAAAAACACAGAAGCTGTTATTGATGCAACTGATACATAGTGTGTTATCAATAAAACCAGCGCAAACCATGCCAGTACAATAAAAAAGATATAAGGTGAATACAAAGCGATGATCACTCCTACCAGTGATGCCACTCCTTTGCCCCCTTTAAAGCCTGTAAATAAAGGAAAAACATGGCCCAGCACCGCCAGGGTTCCCAGGACAATTTTATATTCAAGCAGTTGGGTAGGATCCAGGCTGTCGCCGGCAAATGGGTGAGCCAGCATTACCGCGCCCCATGCTTTCACTACATCGATAACCATGACGATAATAGCAGCTTTTGTCCCAAGCACCCTGAAGGTATTGGTAGCGCCGGCATTTCCACTTCCATGGGTGCGGACATCCGTGTTATAAAACCATTTACCAATCCATACGGCTGACGAAAATGATCCCATCAGGTAGGCTACAATACCTCCGGTAATCAGAAGTAAATTTTCATTCATAGTTATTTTTTTTTCAGTTAATTATCATCTGAACCGAAAATAATTTCAGATATGTATTCATGGATCAGCAAACGTATAAAATCTTTTCTGAATCACAGTTGATACCCGGTGAGTAAAATATCAGGATACAAAAGTACATGTTTCAGGATAATTACTATTATTCTTCTTCACCTGCGGCTTGTTTCATTTTCCTGAGAAAGGATGCTTTCTTTTCGGTTGTTCCAAGGATAAACTGGTAACTTGGAATTCCTTTCTCTCCTTTTATCAGCCGCTGGTCTTCCTTAAGCCCGGCCAATTTATCATTAAAGGTTTTGTTCGACGAAATAACCTGCATGGTACCGTTTGAATAAGTAAAGAAATACCATTGGTTTTCGTCAGGTTC
Source organism: Bacteroidales bacterium (assembly GCA_038250985.1). Lineage (GTDB taxonomy): Bacteria > Bacteroidota > Bacteroidia > Bacteroidales > UBA4417 > UBA4417. Next base: position 406 of record JBBSBT010000526.1, on the reverse strand, counting down.
GAAATAGAGATTCAGGATATCTCCGGCCCTCCGCTTACCAATTTCCACATAACCCTTAAGTTGTTTATTTACAGGCTGTTTACCGATATTACTTATTCCAACCGGGCCTTTACTGATATATGAACGCAGATCCTTGTTCCAGCTAAGTTGCAGGCCGGTCATAACAAGAGTATGATCAAGTGCATCGGGGAATTTACGGTACTGACCGTATAAACTTAATTCTAACAGAATTTTATCAGCATCATCCTTGCCGACAAATTCGCGCAGTGAACGGGTAAAATCCGCACCGGAAACATCTATACCTTTAGACTGTGAAGCATTTATAGCATCCGCAAATACTTTCATAGCCTCCTCCGAGAAGAAAAAATCGAGAGCACTCATCATATTCAGGGATGTGGAATCAACT
>JBBSBT010000525.1:0-2811 GCA_038250985.1 Bacteroidales bacterium | reverse complement strand
CTCAACTGCGGCAGATGAGCGTATGTGGATCGAAATCAGTATATCCGATAACGGAGTGGGTATCGCTGAGGAAATATTACCAAAACTCTTTCAATTGAACGGGCAGTATTCACAACCTGGAACCGCTAATGAACCAGGTACTGGCCTCGGGTTGGTTCTGTGTCACGAAATGGTCGAAAAAAACGGAGGCCGAATCTGGGCCGAAAGCATCCCCGGTCAGGGCACAACTTTCATTTTTACTATTATGCTCAGCAATTCATAGCATTCACACCATAGTTTATAACAATTAATCGGCCGAAAGTGCGATTATATTTAATCCCGGCAAAAATCATCCACCATTAAGCATTTCTCGTGAAATGCTTTTTTTTATCCTTCCCCGCATCATATTCCTATAAAATCAGACAGTTTCCTGTTGCATATGAACATAATATCCGTTATTTAGTTATTATGTTAGGTTGTTTCGATTTTTCATGAATTCCTTATTGTTTACACGTATTTGATCTTAAAACAGTCGGGCACATTTATTCACCAATAGTTCAATATGTTTGATCCGTTAGAGGTTAATATGCACGAAGATCCAAAAGATGGGATTCACTATGCTTTTTCCAGGCTTACAAATCCTGATTCCGGTATTTGGGAATTAATATTTGATTCATTGCCTGATATGGTGGCATTAATTGACATTAACAATATAGTTGTTAAAGCCAATTTGGCCATGCGAAAAAAAATTAATGTCGGGGATAAGAATCTGACTGGTCATCTGTGCTACAACCTGATGCATAATGAAGGATGTGCCAAATCAAACTGTCCGCATTTAAGCATGCTGCAGGATGGAAAGCCTCACTCTATCGAAATATTCGAACCTAAATTTGGCGAATATCTCGATATTTCGACCACTCCAATATTTGATTCGGATAATAATTTACTTGGCAGCCTGCATATAGCCCGGGATATTTCGGATCAAAAAGAATCTGAGGTCCGGCTCATGAAATACTCGACTGAGTTAAAGGAACTAAACCAAAGTAAAGATAAGTTTTTCAGTATCCTGGCCCACGATCTTCGCAGTCCTTTCCAGGGCATGTTAGGTTTTACCGACCTCATACTCGAAGATCTGGATACACTTTCGAAAGCAGAGATCAGGAATTATTTGCAGAAAGTCCGCGATTCGTCATACAGTACATTTTCGTTGCTCGAAAACCTGCTGAACTGGTCGAGAATGCAAACAGGACGTATGAAGTTTGATCCGACAGATTTCAGCCTGTACGATTCTATAGCAGGAATTATGGACTTGCTGAGTACAAATGCGCAAAGCAAAAATATCAGGCTGATAAATAATCTCAAAACAGATTATCCTGTATTTGCTGACTATCAGATGGTCCATTCCATTTTACTCAACCTTACCACCAATGCCATTAAATTTACGAATCCGGGTGGTACAGTGACTATTGATGCCAAGATCAAAACTATTTGTGAAGATAAAAGCGGCAAAGATAAGCCTTGCAGACATCAGTGCTTAGAGATCAGTGTTTCGGATACGGGCATCGGGATGGCACCCGATGAAATGAAAAAGATTTTTAAGATTGATGAGCATTTCAGCAATACGGGGACAGCCAATGAACAAGGAGCCGGTCTAGGGCTCATGTTGGTAAAAGAAATGACTGAGAAGCATGGGGGTACGTTGACTGTTCGTAGCCAGGAAGAGAAAGGCTCTGTATTTGCGTTTACTATTCCTTTGTAAGGATCTCATTTTCAAAAAAAAGATCTAAGCGCTCAACAAAAGCAGTGAATTTATTTTTCAGGTATTGGTCCAACCCGATTTCATTGAATGAGCTTTACCCCTACATATTATCCCTGAAATCTTTCTTTTTGGTTAATTTCAAATCCTGTAGCAAGGACGATTTGGCATTGATCTGGAAATTCCAGCTTTTCTGTGTACCGTAAGGTATCCAGCTTAAGCGCATTTCCCAGCAGTGAAGGTTACGGTAAATATTAATGGATGTATAAGCAAAAGCCTTTTGTTCAAAATCGTAACCGGTTTGCATCGAAAACTTCCACTTGTCGGTTATATTCACATCTCCCGAAACGCGGAATGTCTGAATAATATCGCGCTTTATTTCTTCAGTGGTCGGCATGGGCGTACTTGCTAACCTGAAGTTGTAATCAACATGCAGAGACCAGGGATTATCCCAGTCGATATATAAATCCTGATTATTTTTCACATCAGCAATTTCCTGGGCTGTGGATGAAGCGGGTGCAGACTTTTTAGTCGTTTTTTGCTTTGGTTTCAAATCGTATCCGACACTCAGGTTCCACCCTGCATTGACAAATCGCAGAAGTTTTTTGTTCATCGAATACTGCGACTGATTGATTTTCGGCCCTGGTACCGGGTTATAGAAAGGATTCCGGTAATAATCGTATAAAGTGAGTCCGTAAAAAGGCTCGTGATACAACCCGTAAGGGCTATAGGTACTGTTATAACTAATTTGTATTTTTTTAAAGAGCGTGGTTCGTGCCGAAATATTGATATCAGACCAACGCAATGAATCCCGGGCCAGGTCATATGATGTGGAAATACTGAAGTTGTCGATCAGCATTACCTTTTTTGTTCCGGTAACCGTATCTTTGAGCGAACGCACCTTCATTTCGAGATTATTGGTAAGGCCAAAGTTAATAGCCCCGGATTTCTGACCGGGAGGGCCCGAGTATAGGGATTGCTCAAAAATTGAATATTTGCTTGTTCTTCCTGATGCATCGGTTTGAACCGTTTTCCAATATCCCAGTTCTTCCCTGCCAAAATCAGGCAGAAAACTG
>JBBSBT010000524.1:0-2813 GCA_038250985.1 Bacteroidales bacterium | reverse complement strand
TGTTAGCTATACAAAAACCTTTTAATACTTCGTTTAGGCGTTTTTTCGAATTCGGTATCAACTATCTGGAAACGAGAAATCTGCATATAGTTTGCTACCTCCCGGTTAAGGGTTTTGCGGTACATTTCCATAAGGTGCTCCAATGAATGCTCTTTCATCTTTTTGGCATCCACCATTTCCATGTCAGGATAAATAAGTGCTACCAGGCCTTCTTTTCGGTCAACAATAATGGATTCCTGCACGAGCGGGAAAGCATTGATACGGGCTTCAATTTCCTCGGGATATATATTTTGACCCGAAGCACCAAGTATCATACTCTTGCTCCGACCTTTGATATAAAGAAAACCATCACTGTCCATGGTTCCCAGGTCGCCGGTATGCAGCCAGCCATCCTTATCCAGAATTTCCCGGGTAGCCTTTTCGTTTTTATAATAGCCTTTCATCACATTTTCGCCACGCACCTGTATTTCGCCTACCACATTTTCGGGATCGGGCGAGTCGATGCGCATTTCGAGCTGGTCAACAACACGGCCAGCCGAATTGAAACGGGTTTCGCGCCATCCGGCATAGCTGATCAGCGGGCCGCATTCGGTCATACCATAGCCAATGGTAAAAGGGAAACCTGCCTTGCGGAACACTTCCTGCACTTCTTCGTTAATGGCTGCGCCCCCGACAACGATTTCATGAAAATCACCGCCAAAGCTTTCAGTCAGCTTGGTTTTTATCTTTCCGAGGATCACGCTGTCCATAAACGGCATTTTCATCAGGAATTTCACCTTGGGCTGCTCCAGTACCGGTTTGATCTGTTTTTTGAATATTTTTTCGATAATTAGTGGAACCGAGAGAATCAACCTTGGCTTGATTTCGGCAAATGCCTTTAGCAGCAATTGGGGAGTAGGCATCTTACCCAGGAAAGTAATGTGGCATCCTGATGTAAACGGGTAAAGAAACTCAATGGCACAGCCGTAAGCATGGGCAAGCGGCAGGAAACTCAGGATATGATCGCCCGAAACCAGTGGCATATAAGTACGGGAATACACCATATTACCGGTAATATTGTTATGAGTAAGCATAACACCTTTCGAAAAACCTGTAGTTCCGGAAGTGTAAATGATAGCAAAGAGCTCAGTGTTTGAGATGATTTGTTTTGGCAGTTTATCCTTTGTAAAAGGGCAGCTTAGCAGGGTTCTGAATTTGTTGATGTGCTCGGTTAAATGCTTGCCATGAGCATACAAGGGCGAGAAGTCGTCAAGCGAAATAACCGCTTTGAGTTTAGGCAGATTGTCCCTGTCGAGTACATCCCAGTTTGCTTTGTTGGCAAAAAGTATTACACTGTCGGAATGATTTATGATATGCTGAACATCGTTTGGGGTAAAATTGGGCAGAATAGGAACGACTACTGCACCGTAAGTAACAATAGCCTGGTATGCCATTGCCCACTCGGCGCAATTCTTGCCGATCAGGGCCATTTTGTCGCCTTTTTTCAGACCGCATTTACCAAAGAGTTTCTGAAGGTAATAAATATTTCGCCCTACTTCACCGTAAGTATAACTTACAGACTCATAATTGGTAAAAGCAGTACGTTCCCAGTTTTCGAGAATACTGTCCCATATAAACCGGGTGTAATTTTCCTTTAGCATGATTCAGGTTTTTAAAACGTCCGAATTTAAGATAATTCTCCTATAATTGTTCCTGTTTTTAAAATAATTATTTTAATCAGGTTATACAAAGTTAAACACACAAAACCTTTTAACTAACATCTGGAATGAATTTCGGAACAGGAATGGGTGAGAAAATTTATAAAAACAGAGCTGGCCGTAAAAGTTAAAAATCAGAGTTGTGTTTTAGAAGATTTTGGGTTATTAATTTATAAGTGTATAGTGCTAAGTGCTTAGTCCCGATAGCTATCGGGATGAATACATAATAAAATTGATTTGAAAAACATACTGATGCCAAATCCAGATTGCAAACCACCATGCACCATGCACTATTCACCATGCACATTTTCTTTGCACCGCTATTTTGTAATTTCTGACCTACATTGTTCTATAACAGAACCAAAATTAGTATCCCATTACGAAACAAAATATTGAATAATCCGGATTTCATCCATAAATTGCCTGCCCGGAGTAACATTTTGCTTTGGTTCTTGTTCATATAGTAAAGTTAAAGAAGATGAAATTATATCCAATTCATAGCGGCAATTTTAAACTCGATGGCGGGGCCATGTTCGGCGTGGTGCCTAAATCGCTATGGAACAAAGCCTATCCGGCCGACGAAAACAACCTTATAAACCTGGCTATGCGCTGCCTGCTTGTTGTGGAAGGGGATCGTAGGATATTGATTGATAACGGTATCGGCGACAAACAGGATGAAAAGTTCCTCGGGCATTACCATCTCAATGGCAATCACAGCCTGATGGGATCATTGCACGAAGCAGGTTTTACACCCGAAGATATCACTGATGTGTTTCTTACCCATCTGCATTTCGATCATTGCGGAGGTACCGTTAAATACAATTCTGATCACAGCGGTTTTGAGCTAACATTTCCAAAAGCAACCCATTGGTTAAGCAAACCGCAGTGGGAATGGGCAATACACCCCAACCGGCGCGAAAAAGCTTCGTTTTTACATGAAAATATGATACCTGTTCACGAAAGCGGGAAACTGAAGTTGTTTGATGGTCCTTTCGATCTGTTGCCCGGTTTCGGAGTCAGGATTTACAACGGACATACTGTCGGACAGGCAATTCCATTCCTCACTGCCGGCAACCGCACTGTAGTTTTTATGGCCGATACTACACCGACTTCGGC
>JBBSBT010000523.1:0-2813 GCA_038250985.1 Bacteroidales bacterium | reverse complement strand
CCAGGAAAACGTTGAGCTGCATGAACTCAATAAAGCAATAACGGCCACCTTGAAACAGTTGCCTGAACGTTGTTCGAAGGTATTCAGGCTGAGCAGGTTCGAAGGAAAAAAATACCGTGAAATTGCCGATATCCTTTCCATTTCAGTAAAAACTGTTGAGTCCGACATGGGCAAAGCCCTGCAGCTATTCAGGAAATCGCTGAAAGATTTTACCGGGGAACAACTGAAGATCAGTAATTAATAACACAGCCTGATCTGCTAAATGAACAAATATCAGAAATAAACCACTCGCCTTATGAAAACTGACGATACATACAATCAACAAGCCGCAACTCTAGCTAAATACCTGAGTGGTGAAATGAGCGAAGTGGAATCACATACTTTTGAAGCTAAAATTGCCGCTTCGGAAGAGAATAAAAACAATATCGAAAAAATGAAGAAACAATGGACCGCCATCAAAGGATACCAGGACGAAAAAACGCCCGATGCCACAAAAGCATGGAATAAACTGCACACCCGCTTGTATAGTGAAAAACTGATCCCGGTAAAATCGGGCACTGCAAGAATCCGTATGACTCCTTACCTATTGAGAGCAGCGGCAATCCTGATAATTTTACTTGGAGTGAGCGCTGTAATTTACACTTCGCTGAATCGTAAACCTGCCGTTGAAATGGTTGAACTGAATACAGCCAACGATGCAAATACGCTTATCAAAACACTCGGCGATGGTTCCGTAATTTATATCGCGCAGAACTCGCTGTTTTCGTTCCCGAAGGAATTCGAAAACAAATCGCGCAACGTTTCGCTGAAAGGTGAAGCCTTTTTCGACATTGCATCAAATCCCGAAAAACCATTTATTATCGAAACCGATGAGGCCCTTATTGAAGTGTTGGGCACGGCTTTTAATGTGAAAACCCAGGATGGCACTGGCTTTGAACTTAGTGTCGACCGCGGAAAAGTGAGGGTTTCCCTGAAAAAAGATCCGTCGCATACCGAATTGGTTACTGCAGGCGAAAAGATAATTTCATTTAAAAACAACCTGGTAAAATCAAAGCACGCTTCAAACCAGTCCACTGCCTGGTACAAACAACGCATGCATTTCAAGGACGAGCCGTTGCAGAATATTATTAGTGTGCTGAATCGGAATTTCAACACTACATTTGTTGTAGCTAATAAAGAAACCGGGAACAGGAAACTCACAGTTACCTTTAATAATGAAACTGCCGGAACAATGACCGAACTTATATGTGTGACCCTGAACCTGAAAAGCCAAAATATAAATGGGTCTGTTGTATTATCAGAAAACACGGATAGCGCATCTCAAAACTGATCTTCCGTCTTCCGGAATAAACATCGCTTTGATCAGGGCCTGCATATTGTGTGCAGGCTTTGTATTGCTGTCAGTTCATGCCGCATTGGGCCAGGTTGCTTTATTAGATAAAATCATAACTATCCCGAAACAAAATACCACTCTTTATGATGCATTAAACCTGATATCCGACAAAGCGGATTGTCTTTTTATTTACGACAGCCAGGTAGTTGAAAGCGATAAACGTGTAAAACTGTTTGCCAATCGTTTGCCACTCAGGCAGGTACTTGATAATATCCTGGCAAACCCGCAACTCACATACAAGGTTATAGGCAATCATATTCTGATTTACAGCTATAAAAGCAAAACAATTACAGCAAACCAGCCTCTGCGATCGGTTCCGGAGTCGGATACGATAAAGAATATCCTGATCAGGGGACATATTTTCGATAGCGAAAACAAAAACGCCATCCCTTATGTTGCAATCGGTATTACTGAAGAAAATATAGGAACCATTACCAATGCCGACGGGTATTTCGCCCTGAGTGTACCTGCTTCCTTTTCAGGATCGTCGCTGGTTGTTTCCCACCTGGGATTTATAAGCCAGCGTATACCGATACAACTTCTTAACGAACAACAGGTTGACATATATCTTACTCGACGCATTATTTCCATACAGGAAGTAATCATACGTTACATCGATCCCGATATTTTAATACGAAAGGCAATTGTGCAGCGGAAGGTTAACAACAACCCTGAACCTGTTTACACAACGTCTTTTTACCGCGAAGGAGTACAAAAAAACAACCGGTATATAAGCTATTCTGAGGCGGTTTTTAAAGTTTACAAATCGCCGTATACCCAAAGCGAACATTCCGACCAGGTGAAATTGCTGAAATCGAGGAAAATTCAGAATACAGAGCCCGGGGATACTGTTTTTCTGAAACTTAAAGCCGGGATATTATCGGCACTCCAACTCGATATTGTAAAAAGCATTCCCGACTTTCTCGACCTTTCGCAACCTTTACTATACAACTATACCTATTCCGACCTGGTATCGAACAATGCGGGCGATGCATATGCAGTAACCTTTGTACAGAAGGAAGGTATCAAAGAAGCGTTGTACAGAGGGACTATTTACATTGACAAGGAAAGCTTTGCCATACTGGGCGCCGATTTCGAAATCAACCCGGCATTCCTGGATGTGGCAGCCCAGAATCTGATCCTGAAAAAGAGCCGCAACCTGATTGTTAAGCTCGAAAATATAAGTTATACAGTCAGCTATACGCCGTTTAACGGCAAATATTACCTCAATCATGTGCGTGCGGATATCCGCTTAAAAACCCGGTTGAGGAAACACTTTTCATCCGATAATTTCAGCACTTTCCTCGAGCTGGCTACCTGCGATATTGATACAGCCAATGTGGTGAAATTCCCGCGACAGGAGGTGATAAAACCCAATGTAGTATTTTCGGATGCGCCATACAACAGCGATTTATCATTT
>JBBSBT010000522.1:0-2820 GCA_038250985.1 Bacteroidales bacterium | reverse complement strand
GTTAAGCGTCGCGCGTGAATGTGGAAAACACATGAAGAGTTACCTGCTTGTGGTTACCAAGAGCACGGTACCGGTTGGCACCTCCCTCAAAGTGAAAGCTGCCATACAGGAAGAACTTGACAAACGGGGTGTAAATATTCCCTTCGATGTAGCTTCCAATCCCGAATTCCTGAAAGAAGGTGCGGCCATCGACGATTTCCTGAAACCCGACCGCATTGTCGTCGGGCTTGATACACCCCGTGCCGAAGACCTGATGAAAAGCCTGTATAAACCGTTCACGCTGAACGGGCACCCTATCATTTTTATGGATATTATCTCGGCCGAAATGACCAAATATGCAGCTAATTCAATGCTGGCCACTAAAATCAGCTTTATGAATGATATGGCTAACCTTTGCGAAATTGTTGGTGCTGACATCAATATGGTCCGCAAAGGCATTGGTTCCGACTCACGCATTGGCAACAAATTTATATACCCGGGGATAGGTTATGGCGGATCGTGCTTTCCGAAAGATGTGAAAGCATTAATAAGCACTGCCGATGAATTCAAATATGATCTAAAAGTTCTCAAAGCAGTTGAAGCCGTGAATCATGATCAGAAAGCAGTGTTGTTCAACAAAGTGATGAAACACTTCAACGGCAATATCAAAGGCAAAAGCATTGCTATCTGGGGATTATCATTTAAGCCACAGACCGATGATATGCGCGAAGCCCCTTCGCTGGTTATCATTGAAAAACTCCTCGAAGCCGGCGCTAAAGTGAAAGCCTATGATCCGGTTGCTATGAAGGAAGCAAGCCATATACTAGGCGAAAGCATTACTTATGCTGATGATCAGTATGATGCACTTATCGATGCCGATTGCCTTCTGTTGGTTACTGAATGGCCCGAATTTAAATTCCCCAATTTTAAAATAATGCGTAAATTGTTGAATCAGCCGGTAATTTTTGACGGAAGAAATATTTATGATGCCGCCGAAATGAAACGGAACGAATTCACCTATTACTGCATTGGCATAAATACAAACAAGTAAAATTTCGGATATGCGATATTGGATTTCGGATTTATTTTAACTTCAATTCACTCCAGAAATAAAGATCCCTTTCCCAACTACCTAAACACCTGAAGCGATGATACGAAAAAAAATATTAGTTACCGGCGGAGCCGGCTTTGTAGGATCGCAGCTGTGCGAGCGGCTACTGAATGATGGCCACGAAGTGGTTTGCCTGGATAATTATTTCACAGGGCAGAAAGCAAATATCGTTCACCTGATTGATAATCCATACTTTGAAGTGATCCGGCATGATGTTACCATGCCATTTTTTATTGAAGTAGACGAAATATACAACCTGGCCTGCCCGGCCTCTCCTATCCATTACCAGTACAACGCCATTAAAACCATGAAGACTTCCGTGATGGGAGCCATCAATATGCTTGGACTGGCAAAACGCATCAAGGCTAAAATCCTGCAGGCGTCAACCAGCGAAGTTTACGGCGATCCGCTGGTACACCCCCAGATTGAATCGTATTGGGGACATGTAAACCCTATAGGCGAACGTTCCTGTTACGATGAAGGAAAGCGGGCGGCTGAAACTTTGTTCATAAATTATCACAAGCAAAACGATGTCAGGATTAAGATCGTGCGGATTTTCAATACTTATGGTCCAAAAATGCATCCACACGACGGAAGGGTTGTTTCAAACTTTATTATGCAGGCCTTACAGAATGAAGATATCACAATATATGGCGACGGTCAGCAGACACGTAGCTTTCAGTATGTTGATGACCTTATCGAAGGCATGATCCGCATGATGGCTACGCGCGAAGATTTTACAGGACCGGTAAATATTGGCAATCCAAACGAATTTACCATTCTCGAACTGGCCAATAAGGTGATTGAGCTTACCGGTTCCAGATCTAAAATTATACGCATGCCGCTGCCGGCCGACGACCCTATGCAGCGCCAGCCCAATATTGACCTTGCAAAAAAGGAACTGCACTGGGAACCTAAAATTCAACTCGAAGAAGGTCTGAAAAAAACCATTGCATATTTCGATGCACTGATCAAATCAAACACTTAAATACGGTTTATGAAAATATTGATCACAGGATCAAACGGACAATTGGGAAATGAGATCAGGGCGCTTGAGCCAGATTATGCTCATTATGAATTTCTGTATACGGATGTTGCCGAGCTGGATATAACCAACGTAACAGACGTAAACCAGTATTTTGCATTTCATAGCCCGGATGTTATTATCAATTGTGCTGCTTACACTGCCGTGGATAAAGCCGAAACCGATGAAGAAACTGCCTTCCTTGTCAATGCCCTGGCACCGGGAATACTGGCCCGCGCAGCAGCTGATACAAGTGCTTTTATGGTGCATATTTCAACCGATTATGTGTATGACGGTAAAAATTTCTGCCCGTATGTTGAAACGGACCCGGTTAATCCTGTTTCGGCGTATGGGAAAAGTAAGTTAGCCGGAGAGCAGGCTGTACAGCAGTCCGGCGGAAAAGCTGTTATCATCCGCACATCATGGTTATATTCCGCTTTTGGAAATAACTTCATCAAAACGATGATGAAATACGGCAGGGAACGCGATTCGCTGAATGTGGTTTTTGACCAGGCAGGAACGCCTACTTATGCCCACGATCTGGCCAAAACGATCCTCGATATTCTACCCATGGCAATGACCGCCGAAGAAATTGAAATTTATCATTATTCGAATGAGGGTGTGGCCAGCTGGTACGATTTTGCAAAATCAATTCACCAGGTAGCAGGTATCAGCTGCCAGGTAAATCCTATTCCTACTGCAGACT
>JBBSBT010000521.1:0-2825 GCA_038250985.1 Bacteroidales bacterium | reverse complement strand
CTGGCGGCACGCAAATTTTTCACCTTCCGGTTCAGTACCATGAAATTTATCTGGCTGCCATTAATCGTTACTATAGTCATTATTGGTTCCGAATACTTTGTCACAACACACAACCTTCACCTGATCAGGTTGTTCCAGATGATTTTCACTTACCTGCTGGTATATATTTATTACAGGAACGAAGTACAGGCTTTGCTGAAAGATTTATTCGGGAAGCTGAATCTAAAACGTTTCAGTTCAGTAAATCAAAAATAAATCATTTTCAGGATTAGCATTGATTTAAACTGAATCCTTAATATCTCTCATTAATCATCTTATTCATAAACTTAGGAATATCCGTATCTCCGGCAAACACCTTATCAAGTTGATGCATCATATGATACCCGGTTTCAGGCATATTGCTCTCAATTAATTTATTAAGAATAATACTCATGGCAATCCTGCCTTCGAGCACCACTTTATTCGGAATCCCTTCATTAAAAAAACCTTTGCCAATCAGCAATCCTAATGTGCGGTTCCGACTCAGATCATTGAGGGCCGTAAGGCCAAAATCCCCGATCCCGCAATAATGGAACATGGTTTCCTGCTGTCCGCCAAAATGGAGTAAAATATTCCTCATTTCGTTAAAAGCCCTTGTAAAAATCATGAACCTGAGATTTGGTGAATTAAAATGTGCATCAACGATTCCAATCAGGATTGCATAAATATTTTTCAGGATGCTGATGATTTCAACACCAAGCAAATCCGTAGTTGTATCAACAAAAATATTGGTATCATCGAATATGGGTTCCAATAATTTACATATTTCAATATCATTTGACGCAAGAGTAAATGCTGTAGGACTGTTATTTATTATCTCCCGTGCAAACGACGGCCCTTTAAGGGCGCATACAGGATTAGGAAGATACTCCTCCAGGCATTTTGAAATAATCTGCTCCTTGCAGCCAAATCCCTTTGCAAGGTTCACAAGAATAGCATTTTCAGGAAGCACTTTGGCGATGGACTGTATGTATTCGACTACAGCTACCGAAGGCAAGGCAATAAAAACCAGGCCTGCATCGCGAAGAATATCCTGGTCGGAAGTGGCATGCAAGGCCTGATCCAGGCGAATATTAGGGAAATACTTCTTGTTGATATGCAGTGAAGCAATAGATTCAACCACATCTTTTTCAATAGATAACAAGGTAACATTCAAATCGGAACGTACAGCCAGTGAATTGCCTAAGGCCGTACCGATGGAACCGGCTCCCAGTAAAACTATGTTTTGCATATTTTTCATAATCAATTTATTTCTTAATCAGGCGTTGTATATTGTTCCTTAATTCAGCCGGATTTCGCCAGGTGTTCCAACCACTCCGTATAGCTTCGAGTTCACCTGTATTATAAAACCTGAACAGGTACAATATAAACGGATAAGCTCCTATTAATATGGATTTGACCGCCAAACGCGGAAACAGGTACCACGAATTAAACAAAAGAGATATCCCATACATTCCGGCTGCAATTACAAGCATGACTGCAATCCGTTTCAGCTCGTAAGGAATAGGGTAAACTTTTTGTGCGTAATAGAATGTGAGTGAAAAGAATACCATCATCGACAACATTTTTGAAAGGGCGGCTCCCTGGTTTCCCATTAAAGGGATCAACACAATATTAAGAATTATATTTAATAACGCAGTAATAATAACTGTAACTGCAATGATTTTTGTTTTTTTAGAAATACTTAGCCCGGTTGTTGCCACATCCTTCATCATTCCGAAAACAACAGAATATATTATGAAAGGGAATATATGCCAGGCATCGAAATACTCCACACGCCGTGCAAAAAGTTTGGTGATCTCCATACCAAATACCATCATGGCCAGCGCAAAAATCATTATCCCATATGTATAATAAGTAAGCAGCCTGGCATAAAACCGCTTATTGCCCGGATCATTCATCATCCGGTAAATCATGGGTTGTATCGCAAAATTTACCGAGGCAATCAGAAAAACATTCAGGATATTGGCAAGTTTAAATCCATACGAGTACAAACCTACATCGGCCATATTACCCAAAATTTTAATCGAATACCGATCGGTAACATTCAGTATGACCAGGGCTACTCCCGACATGAAAAGCGGGTAACAATAAACAAGTATTTCGCGGAGCAAAGTTGTTTCAAACCTGAATACCATATTCCTGAATGTAAACCGCACCAGAACCGATGCAAAAGCAAGACTGCCGGCAATCTGCCCGTAATAAATACCTTCGATTCCTGCATGGCGGTAAACAATAAAATAAACTGTTACAAGCAGGCTGAAAACAAGTTGCAATACATTGGCAAATGTAAACAGCCACGGTTTCTCCTGTAATCGCAACAAGGTATTGGGCATCAGCAATACAATCTGTATCAGCGATGAAATGAGCATTAACCTGAGCAGATAGGCATAATCAGGCGAATCGAGAATGAGTACCGAAAAGTTTTTGAGAAACGGGACAGTGACAAAATAGGCAATGATAACAATCGCTAACTGAAAAATTGTCACCGTAAAAAACAGGGATTCTTTTTTCTTTTCAGCACTTTTATCCCAATACCAGCGGAAAAAGCCTGAATACAACGAGAAACCGAAAAAAGAAATAACAACAGCGGCGCTCACTTCGAGCAATCCCAGGATACCGAACTGAGAAACTGTAAAACTTCTGGTATACAAAGGAATAAGAACAAAGCCAGCCAGCTTGGTCGACAATGTGCCTAAGCCATAAATCGCCGACAGGCGGATGAGTTTTCGGAAATCAGCTAACATTAAATCAGGTCAGAGTCAATCGCAAAGATATGGGAATTT
>JBBSBT010000520.1:0-2841 GCA_038250985.1 Bacteroidales bacterium | reverse complement strand
TACATTTACAAAATGCCTATGTTTCATGCCAATAATATACCAACATAAAGTTAGACTATAGCCAAATAGTTTTGTAACTCATTCTCTTAGTTTGTATTATCCCGAAGGGATAACAGGTTTATAGAATGATAGGATATTATCAATTCTGCGACCCCTTTGGGGTCGAACTTATCAATATAACTAAATAAGCTATAAACCTTTGATGCCTTCGGCATCGGGTTACTCAATGTGATTAAACAGTTACTTATTATCATATCTGGCACCATACCCGGCACTAAATCCCCTTTAAATACCTTGTATGCGTCAAAAATATTTCCTGTAATATTGCATCTTGTCAATAAATCATTTTTTTCAAATCAAGCAGGCAAATCATCATGTAGCTTTAATGAAGGACGGCTCTATATAAACGCAAGAACTAACGGAAATTTATTTGAATTGTTAGCTGTAGTATACAATTGCGTTCGTGAAGTAATAGCAATACTATAAAAACAGTGCTGACAATAAGGCTTTTATAGAAAAAGCAACATTACATTTACAAAAAGTGTATTTTTCTATGTTTCAATCCAATAATTTGCCAACGCAAAGTTAAACTACAGCCATTTATTTTAAGCTATCACCCAATCAATTAATGTGCTCGTTAATTCTCCAAATTAGCAGGAAGTCATATCTCATTCTCCTTTGGAGTCTGTGTCCGCCTGGGGCGGGTGGATGAGGTCAGAGGATACCCGAAGGCAGGTGAGGTGTGAAGGTGTCCGCCTCAGGCGGAAGAATAAGGTCATAAAAAAAGGACCCTTTAGCTGGGTCCCTTTTATCACTAACCAATTAATAAAATGCTTATTGAACAATCTTAAGTTCATCGATGAGGTTGGTTGCACCTGCATACTTATCAATAACAAAAAGTACATACCTTACATCGACACAAATAGTCCGCTGAAGTGCTGGCTCGAAGAGAATATTGCCGCTCATGGCTTCCCAGTTGCCGTCGAATGCAAGGCCGATAAGTTCTCCGTCGCCATTGATAACCGGGCTGCCTGAGTTGCCTCCTGTGATATCGTTATCAGTCAGGAAATCAGTGATGAGTTTACCATTTTCGCCGTAGCGGCCATAGTCTTTTTTGTTATATAATTCCTTCAGTTTTGCGGGAACAACAAACTCTTCGTTTTTCGGATCTTCTTTCATCATAACTCCATCGAGGGTAGTGTAATAGTCATAATGAACAGCATCGGCAGGATAATAATCGAGTATTTTGCCATAGGTCATGCGCATAGTGCTGTTGGCATCAGGATAGAAGCTTTTGGTGGGTTCCATCTCGCGGAGAGCTTCAACAAACAGTCGTGAGGCTTTCTTGTTACTTGCACTCAGCTCC
This sequence comes from Bacteroidales bacterium, assembly GCA_038250985.1. Classification (GTDB taxonomy): domain Bacteria; phylum Bacteroidota; class Bacteroidia; order Bacteroidales; family UBA4417; genus UBA4417. The sequence goes on along the minus strand of JBBSBT010000520.1, from coordinate 1,475 downwards.
TGGGCGGTTCCCTGAAGTTTCATAAAATTACCCATGAATGAGTTATAGGTGAGGAAAGCCGGATCCTTTTGAAGTTTCTTCAGGTTTGGTTTTTCGAGAAAAGCATTGAATGCAGTCTCGGTGCAGAAAATTGATTTTTTGAACATCTCCGCAACATACTTATTGATGTCGCCTTTGTACTTTTTATCAATTACCTGGAAGATGGCCGGTTGCTGTGCAGCAGGAATATTGTCGCGGAACAAGCTGAGTAAAGCGGCATAAACGTTCTGCTCGATCTCGTTGTTATATTCCTTGAAATGCTCTTTGGAAGTTTCCGTGTATTTTTCCATTTGCTTTTTCAGGTCAGCACCTTTGGCACCGGTTTTCAAAACTGTTTCAATGGCTGTAGCCTGTCCGGGGAATGGAAATGCCTTTGATCCAAAGAAACATAGTTGCGTGTACCACATCTGCGGATACAGGTTTTGATCTTTATATTGCTTGTAAATATCAGCATAGGTGCTGAGTACATCCCCGTATTTGGCTTTGCGCTGCTCGTCGGCATTGATCCATTGCTGCAACTGGGCTTCCAGTTCCTGTTTTTTCTGAATTACATTCAATCGTTTCAGGTCGCGGGCTTCTCCAAGTTTATTTTTCCAGAAATTCGCCAGTCCGGCATATGTACTGGCATATTGAATGCGAACGGCATTATCTTTATCCATTCCTTCTTTCTGTTTTTCGAGAACAACTCCAAGACCCTTAACAATAATTGGATCAACGTCATTCAGTGTGGATTCCACGGCCCAGGAATTCGCATAACGGTCCGTTCTTCCGGGATAACCCCATATCATGGCGAAATCATTTTTCTTGTATCCTTTAATGGAAACAGGCAGAAATTTTTTGGCAACCATCGGAACATTATCCTTTGAATATTCAGCAGGTGTACCATCAGGAGCTGTATAGATGCGGAAAATACTGAAATCGCCGGTATGGCGTGGCCACATCCAGTTGTCGGTATCGCCGCCGAACTTGCCGATGGATGAAGGAGGTGCACCAACCAGGCGGATATCATTATATTTTTGGTAAACAAACATATAATATTCATTCCCGTTGAAGAAACTCTTTACTTCGACTGTATATTTCCCGTCTTCGGAAGCTTCTTTTTTCAACTCTTCCATTTTTTTATTAATGGCAGCGCCACGGGCTGATTCGTCCATACCATCCGTAACAGTGGCCAGCACTTCGCTTGTTTTATCTTCCATGCGTACAAGAAATGTAACATAAAGGCCTTCGTTGGGCAGCTCTTCCGCCTTGCTCATCGCCCAGAAACCATCGGTAAGATAATCATGATCTACTGTACTATGCTGCTGGATGGATTCATACCCGCAATGGTGGTTGGTAAAGAGTAATCCTTCGGGCGAAACAACTTCGGCTGTGCAAAACCCGCCAAGGCTGACAATAGCGTCTTTCAGACTTGAGTGGTTAATGCTGTATAGTTC
>JBBSBT010000519.1:0-2851 GCA_038250985.1 Bacteroidales bacterium | reverse complement strand
GAAGCGATAAGTGCGGTTTCTTCGCCACACACAAAAGCACCGGCGCCCTCAAAAATCCGGATATCGAAAGAAAAATCACTTTTCAGAACAGATGTTCCGATAATACCGTTTTCACTGCAAATCTGTAATGCTTCGTTAATTCGCTTTACTGCAAGCGGATATTCGGCACGTATATAAAAAATCCCCTGGTTTGCCCCTGTTGCATATCCTGCAATCAGCATTCCTTCGATTACACGGAAAGGATACGATTCGAGCAACATACGGTCCATAAATGCACCCGGATCGCCTTCATCGCCATTACAAATAATATATTTTTCATCGTTCATCTGATCCTTAACCATCTGCCATTTTCGTCCTGTCGGAAAACCGGCTCCACCACGACCACGAAGCCCGCTTTTCATGATCTCATCTACCACTTCCTGAGGTGTTAACTTATCCAAACATTTCTGTAAAGCGGTGAAACCTCCGCTATCGCGATATTCATTTATATCGCAGGGTTTAACAACACCGCGGTTTTCGGAGGCAATAGCCATTTGAGGTCCTAGAAATTCGGAGATGGGTGTATCGCGCTGATCAGCGTTATACTTTCGGAAGGATTTTGGTTCACCATCCTCAGTTGCTTTTTCAAAACTATTCACAAAACCACTTTTCAGCTTGTTGAAAAAACCAACCGGCTTAAAATGACTCAGAATAACTTCCTTGACATCTTCCGGTTTGATTTTTGCATAAAAAGCAGGTTCCTGTCCGGGTTTAATAATTTCCATTATCGGGACCTGGTTGCAAACACCTACACAACCCACCTGTTTTACACTGACATGGATACGGGATTCGGCGAGCACTTTTTCAAGCTCCTGTTTTACTTCCTCGCTGCCGCTTGCCACACAGCATGAACCCAATCCAATGCGGATTTCTCCTATTACATCAGACTGATCTTTTTTAACAGCTACTTTTTTGTGACCAGTGTGGAGACTTTTCGCCAGGAAATCCTGTAAGATTTCACCCACTTTTTCGGGTAAAATGTGGCCATAAGTAACCTCGTCAATTTTTATAACGGGAGCAAGTGTGCAACATCCCAGGCAAGCCACTGTTTCGAGCGTAAATATTCCATTGGCATCAGTTTCCTGCCCGTCGGAGAGTTTTAATTCGCGGGCAATCGCATCGAAAACCCTGGTTGCACCTTTAACGTGGCAGGCTGTGCCGGTGCAAACCCGGATAATATGTTTTCCGGCAGGCTGGTGACGGAACTGCGTATAAAATGTTGAGATGCCTGATATCCGGGCTGGCGTTATTTCAGTGATCTCACAAACGTGTTTTAACGCTTCTTCGGGCAGGTAATTGAATTCCTGCTGGATATCCTGCAAAATAGGAATAGCTGAATCGGCAGATGTGCCGCGCTTTGCAACAATCTGTTCAACAATTTGGGTTATATTTTGAGGTGATGAAAGCATTAATTTTTTACGTTTTAGAGTTGGTAATATCCGATGTCATCAGTGTTAAATTCAGACGGAATATCATTTTCTTTGCTTTGTTCGTCCAGGAATTTCTGGTATTCCTCTTCAAAAGTAAACTTATTATGATGTTTTTCCTGGTTTCGGATGTATTCGCGAACCTTTTTTACTGCTGAATCCGAAACAGATGAAGCATAATAGTCATCGGCCCATTCGAATTTTTGTGATTTAATTTTTTCCTGGTTGGCCCAATGGGATGATTCACCTTTTATGAGATTGAGGGTTTTCCCGATTGACAGATCCGCATTTAGCAAAAGCATGCAATGAACGTGATCTTCAACACCATTGATAAAATCGATGTGGATGTCATGTTTTTTAGCATTCGCGCGAATGTGCCGGAACAAGATTATACGCATGGATTTTTCCATGATCGGGTGGCGGTATTTTGTTCCCCAGACGGCGTGTACCCAGATTTTTACGTATGACATATTTGGTGGTTTTAGGTTCTTGTGGCCCCGGCCTGAAGGCCGAGGGTAGGAGGATCGGTCAGCGGCAGGCATACCTGTTTAGTTGGTATCAGAGTCTCTGGCTTGTAGAGTCCCCGGCCTGAAGGCCGGGGTTAGGGAGTAGAGTCACTTTCCTATGCAATATAAGTTCTTATCACCTCTGATGATGATTTTGCCATTTGCGAAAGCCGGTGTACAGGCCGAGCCTTCGCCCAGGGGCGATTCATTTACTGAGGTATAGGTTTTATCAGCTTTAAATATATGCATTATTCCTTTTTTATCCATTTGGTAGATGTTGCCATCGGCGAGCATGGCTGATGCGAAGAGAGGCGTTGTAAAGTCCTTTTCCCAGTATTGGGTGCCGTTTTTCGCATCGTAACAAAGCATCATCCCATAACTTGTTGGCAGGAACAAGTATTTGGAAGTTGCAACCGGGCTGGGGATATCAGAGAGATATTCATCGGATTCCCACAATAATTTTGGGGTGGGACCAACCTGAATCGCTGCCAGTTTCGAATAGTCGTTTACCGAAAAGACTACTCCATCCGCATAGGCTAGCGAAGGCCCCACTTCACCTGAAATGCAGTTGAAACGCCAGAGTTCCTTGCCATTTGCGGGATTGTATGAAATTACAAATGGTTCAGCTACAAGCATTGCCTCCAATTGTTTGCCTGTGTTGACAATTATGGGTGAGGACCACGATATTTTCACATCGCGGCTGGTTTTCCATACCTGATCACCGGTTTTTCCGGCAAGGGCTATTACATTGGCGTTTCCTGACTGATCGTATTGCACAATCAGCAAATCGTGAAACATGACCAGCGAGGAGGAATGCCCGTAATGATTTTTGGGAAGACCCAGGTTTTTGGCCCATACTTTCTTCCCTTCAAAATCGAG
>JBBSBT010000518.1:0-2856 GCA_038250985.1 Bacteroidales bacterium | reverse complement strand
TATGGACGATGATACCGATCTTGGTCCTACCAATTTTTAATTGAGAAGGGAATTCTTCCAAATGATTTTTTTTTGAGTGTTTTTAAAGGGATCACTTATACTATTTTATTGTAAGTTGTGTTTTATAAGTTGGGAAAAACAGGGTTGATCCATTAAAAGAGTTTGAAATGAAACGAAGCATCCTTTTTATTGTGTTTCTGCTGTTACTGGTCAGGGTTCATGCTGCTTACCTGCTGATACCTATGGATCAGAATCAAAAAAATCATCTGAAAGCATATGGCATCGCCTATTGGGTGCTTCAACAGGATGTTGAGATCAGCTGGCTTTTAAATTACCGTGGCGGCGCTTTTATGTTTAAATATGTAAAAGCATTTGAGAATGAGTGTTTTATCAGGGGCGTCAGCTGCGAGGTAATTGCCGATGCACAATCCACCGCCATCCTCCGGGAAATTGCTGACCCGGAAGTAAATATGGATGAGGTGAAGCTGAATAAAGCGCCCAAAATCGCAGTTTATTCTCCCAAAAACAAGCTTCCCTGGGACGATGCCGTTACATTGGCTCTCACCTATGCGGAAATCCCTTACGAAACGGTTTATGATGAAGAACTTATGTCAGGCGTGCTTCCGATGTACGATTGGCTCCACCTGCATCATGAAGACTTTACCGGGCAATATGGGAAATTCTGGGCCGCTTACCGTAATGCTTCCTGGTATACGGAAGATGTAAGGGCCAATGAAGCGATGGCTGCCAGGCTCGGGTTTAAAAAAGTTTCGGAAATGAAACGTGCTGTTGCTCTTAAAATCAGGGATTTTGTTGCCGGTGGAGGCTATTTGTTTGCCATGTGTTCAGCACCTGATAGTTATGATGTGACTTTAGCTGCAGAAAATGTAGATATTTGTGATGTGATGTTTGATGGAGATGGAATGGAACCGGATGCACAATCTAAATTAGACTTCGATAATTGTTTCGCTTTCAGGAATTTCACTATTGTTACCAATCCTTACGAATACGAAATCTCATCCATCGATGTGAACACAAACAGGAAAGTAAACAAGAGCAATGATTTTTTTACTCTTTTTGATTTTTCAGCCAAATGGGATCCGGTTCCGACCATGCTTTGCCAGGATCATATGCAGGTTATACATGGGTTCCGTGGACAGACGACTGCTTTTGAGAAAAAGTACGTGAAACCGGAAGTAATTATCATGGGCGAGAACAAAGCACTTGATGAGGCAAGATATATTCATGGCGACTTTGGAAAGGGAACCTGGACATTTTACGGCGGTCACGATCCCGAGGATTATGAGCATCGTGTCGGCGATCCGCCAACCGATCTTAATCTTTTCCCTAATTCTCCGGGTTATCGGCTGATATTAAATAATGTATTATTCCCGGCAGCAAAAAAGAAAAAGCAGAAAACATAATCCTTGCCGGTCCTTTTTCATTCAAATCCAGGGAAGGTATTTGAAGGCAATGTTGGCAAAAGATAAACATGTTATTTAGTGCAGAATCAATAGATTTATGATGTAAAGGATTTTTCGTTTCGCTGAAACAGGGGCGGATTTTGCCTCGTAATTTGCCGTTGTCATATAAAAAGGAGACTGGAAATTTTCATTATACTTAATTTGCTGTGTGCTATTTAAATGAAAATCAAATTGATATATAATATTTTAGAATATTATTTAAAAATTACATACTCTTTGTGTTAGCTGAACACTAAGTTCACTATTTTTACATGTCTGAAGAGTATTGCTTTTCGGAAAACATTATATTTGCTTCTGAGTTTCCCCAATCAAATTATGGCTTTTACGCGGGAGCTTTTATAAGTTGAAGATTACAGAATCTTATTCCGCCTGCCCAACCATTTAAGTTCATTATTAACTAACGATTTTAACAAAACACTATGGAACAACAAAGACATGCAAATTATGGTCTGGGAATGACTGTGATCGGATCCATTTTCTTCATTTTTGGATTTGCTACTACCTTCATTATTACCTTGAGTGGGCAGGTAAAGGATATTTTCGAATTAACAGAGTTCAAGGCTCAGTTACTGAGTTTTTCCTTTTTTATTACCTACTTTTTTATTTCTATTCCTATTGGATTATATATCAAAAAGATCGGCTACAAAAGTGCACTGATAGCAGGTTTGTTGTTGATGGCAGCCGGAAGTTTTCTGTTTTTCCCGGCAGCAAAAGCACCTTCATTTCCTTTATTCCTGGCTGCAACTTTCGTGTTGGCTTCAGGCGTAGTTTTTCTGCAAACAGCTGCTAATCCATATGTTACAGCCTTGGGCTCGGAGGAATCAGCAGGTGGTCGTATGAATTTGGTGCAGGCGCTTAATTCAATTGCAACCATGGTGGCTCCCTGGATCATTGCCGTGTTTATTTTCAGAGGAGCCAGCGAAATGCTCACCTCGATGCAAAAGGCACAAACCGTTCAGATGCCTTTTATTATTATTGGAATCATTGTAGTATTGGTTGCCATTGCCATTGCACTGATAAAACTTCCCGAAGTTGTTGGTAGTACTGTTGAACTGAAAAAAAGTGTGTGGAAACATCCTCATGTATTGTTAGGCGCTTTGGGGATTTTCTTTTATGTAGGTGCTGAAGTTGGCACTGGTGGATTGATTCTGAACTATCTCAAAACAACCCAGCTTATGGAACCAGCAGTTGCAGGTAAATATGTGGCTATTTATTGGGGTGGCGCAATGATAGGGCGTTTTTTCGGATCTATTATGCTTTCGAACATCACTGATAAAGTCAGGAAATATTCATATGCAGCTATTGTATTGTTGCTTGCACTCGTTTCCGGTTCTTTTGTGACCGACTGGAGCTGGAATATCGGATTGATCTT
>JBBSBT010000517.1:0-2861 GCA_038250985.1 Bacteroidales bacterium | reverse complement strand
TGCATAAGCGCAAATACGGATTTCAATGGTTGGCTTTGACCAATGATAAGGTTCGAAAAGGCATACTTTTCGGTTACGGCTTCCTTCAGGGTTATGTTTTCCTTCCTGAGTTCAAAATTCTCCTGTATGTTTGCCAGGGCCCGCCAAAGCCGTTTGGGAGCATCATCATTTTTAACAATGTAATCGTACGCGCCTTCTTTAAGTAAATCGATGGCTGTGGTTATATCTTCCTGGCCCGATATCATGATTACCGGAATGTCCGGATTACTTTTTTTTATTTTTGCTAGCGCTTCCCCTCCGGTACATCCCGGCAACGAATAGTCGAGGGTAATAGCCATGGGTTGCTTGTAAAGATTTTTGAGACAATCTTCCGCATTCGAGAACTTCTCGATCAAATAATCAGGATTTAATTTAAGGTTGTATTCCAGTAAATCGGCATACCAGGAATCATCCTCAACAACAAAAATCAATGATGTATTCATTTTATGAATTTGAATCCAAATATAGCAATAGAAATCCAAATTGAAACAATAATCTCATTATGCAACACATATTTCATTGCATATAATTCTAATACATTGATTGGCAAAACAATAAACAAACGGTACAACTTTTGCAATTAAGTAAAGAAACGCATTAATCCTTTGTATGAATATTCTATTAGTCGATAGCAACCGTTTTTATTCTTCTGTGTTAACGGAAATGCTGCATAAAGCAGGATTTGACGCTACCGGGTATGCAGAAAACGGGATTATGTGTCTGCTTCAGCTTAATAAATCCGAAAGTACCGATGTGGTTATAATAGATGAAAGTCATTGTTTTGAAAAGGGAATAGATATTGTAAAAAATATCCGCATTTCACGTCCCTCAACCCGGATCATTGTGCTAACTTCGGATAAGTCTGCCTTACATGTTCATCATAACAATGAAAAAAAATCTGTTCTCTATATTTCAAAAGACAGCATCACATCCGAAAACCTTCCTAAAATTTTATATACTATTTTTACCGAAAATTTAAATTCAGTATACCAGGCACCTGTCAACAGAGGTTTTTCCTCCTTCAGTAAATCTTTTGCCAGTATCGTTAATTCCTGATATTATACTGATCAACAATCCATTGAATATCATTATCGTAGGCTGGAGTTATGCCGTGACTTCTGCAAACTGATTAATGCGCCTCCAGCCAATTCGCCCCTGTGTTCATTTCCACCTCCACAGGAACATCGAGCGGTAAAGCATTGCTTATAAAGTTGATGGCAATTTGTTAACTGAAAATCTTCAAATTGGCAGTTTGTTGTAAAATCAGAAGATGATTTTAAACAAAACTTTCAAAGTTCTCCTTATTAATAATTCCTGTTTCACCTATTGGATAGGTAGATAAAAAGAGTTGTGGCAGTTTAGGCTGTTTCTTTTCCGACCATTTTAATTCAAACGCATCAAACTTTCCGCCTGATTCTTCAATTAGGTCGATTTCTTTGCCATTAGCAGTACGCCAGAAATATGAATTTACGAAATGTTTGTTATAATGGTTGATTTTTATCCGTTCACTTACAATGAAATTCTCCCAAAGTGCGCCGGTGTCGTTCCGCATATTAAGTGGATTATAATTCGATATCAAAGAGTTACGTATGCCATTATCCCAAAAGAAAATTTTACGGCTAGTCGAAATCTCATTACGTAAATTCCGGCAAAGCGGTTGTAAACGGAATATTATAAAAGCCTTTTCGAGCAATGATATATAATTCATTACTGTATTTTTATCAACACCTAATAATGATGACAATTCGTTATACGACACTTCATTACCTATTTGAAGTGCTAAAGCCCGGAGCAGAGAGTGAAGTATTTCCGGTTTTCTGATTCCACCAAACGACAAGATATCTTTGTACAAATAACTACCTGCAAGGTTGTTAAGAATCTCAACTTCATTTCCCTGATTCATGATTACCTCAGGATACATTCCGAAAATCAAGCGGTTTTCCAGTTGCTGATTCCGGGTTAAATAGTCGAAATACACTTTGAGTTCACTCCAGCAAATGGGATAGAGGTAATATTCCCATTTACGGCCTGTTAACGGCTCATTTATAAAATTTGCCAGATCGAGCGATGACGATCCGGTAACAATAAGTTGTATCCCCTGAATGTTATCAATGACTAATTTTAATTTTATTCCAATATCCCTGATTCGTTGTGCTTCATCAATTACAATGATTTTATTTTTGCCTATGATCTGTTGCCATTTCTGTGTCGAAATATTTTCAAACATTGAATGGGCAGCCGGTTCATCACAATTAATATACAAGGCTGGCTCGCCGGATTCTTCAATCAATTGTTTAACCAGAGTTGTTTTTCCGGTTTGCCTGGCTCCAAGTAATATGATAGCTTTTCCGCTGAAGAAACGCTCTTTCAGGTTGTTAAAATGAATTCTACTGATCAGAATTGATAATCTGCAATACAAATACATACAATTTGGTGATCGAATTCACCAATTATGTGCTTTTTTAGTGAATATAGTCACCGGAATATGGATAATATTATTTATAACCGGATAAAAATGTTGATTTATCAATATATGCAATTAACTAATTTTCAGTCCCATATAAACAAAATCCGCACCCCACTAACCCTTCGAAATGGATCATTCATTATCCATTATTCGTTATTCACTACTTGTGTTGAGCGAAGCCGAAGCATTCGTTATTCATTATTCGCTATTCATTATTCGCTATTCACTATTAATGTGCCTCCAGCCAATTCGCCCCTGTGTTCATTTCCACCTCCACCGGAACATCCAGCGGTAAAGCATTTTTCATCAGTTCGCCTACAATCTGTTTAACTACTTCCACTTCGGGTTTATACAC
>JBBSBT010000516.1:0-2866 GCA_038250985.1 Bacteroidales bacterium | reverse complement strand
CAGGTATAACCTGAATCCCTATCTTTGACCGCAATTCAGGTTAATCATTCTATTCTATCGATATGAAAAAGCAAATCATCATCCTGTGTTTCGCAATACCGTTAATTTTGCTGAATAGTTTTAATGCTGATAAAGAAATCAAAGATTCCAACAATGTAAGACCCTTGGTTGACACAGTTGGTTTTGCCCACCTGGGCTGGCAGGTTGATTCGGTTTTGAAAAGGATCGACCGTACTTACGCCGGCGAATTATCGGCAGCCAGGGTTGATCCAGGCACTTGCTGGAGGGTAGCCATATGTCCGCACGACGATTATACATACGCCAGCTGGCATTATCCTGCCCTGCTTAAAAACATCAAGGCCAGGACGGTAATTATTTTGGGAGTTGCGCATAAAGCCCGGCAGCTTTCTGTTTCCGACCAGCTTGTTTTTGATCACTATTCCTATTGGCAGGGGCCTTATGGAAATATTAAAGTTTCCCCGCTCAGGGAAGAACTGATGGGCGCAATGCCAAAGGAGCTTTACCTGGTGAGCGACAGCCTTCAGGGCATGGAACATTCTGTTGAGAGCATGCTTCCGTTCCTGCAGCATTTTAATCCTGAAGTTGAAATCGTTTCCATATTGGTGCCCGCAATGAATATAGAAAGGATGTCGGAAATATCAGAACATTTGGCATCAGCCATAGCTGAAACAATGAAAAAACATCACCTGGAATGGGGAAAAGACATCGCTATTCTTATAACTACTGATGCCGTTCATTATGGCGATGAGGACTGGGGCGGGAAAAATATGGCACCTTATGGTGTAGACAATACGGGGTATGTCAAAGCGGTTGAACACGAGCATACTATTATTGACAGTTGCCTTATAGGCAGACCCGGGCTTGAAAAGGTAAAACTATTTGTTAACTACACTGTGCAGCCAACTGATTATAAGGAATATAAATGGACCTGGTGCGGAAGGTACAGCGTACCGTTTGGACTATTGACTGCTGTTAACATTCAGAAACTCACAGCCAGCCAGCCACTGAGCGGGCAATTAACGGGCTATTCCACAAGCATCGATCACAAACCTTTGCCGGTTAAAGATCTCCGGATGGGGGAAACAGCAATAGCCACCATGCGACACTGGGTGGGATATGTGTCGGTGGGTTACAGATAAGTACAACGGAGCTATGCTTTTTCCTGATTGGGATTTATGAATGATCGAATTGCATGAAAAGCAATACCTGTTCTGAATGGTATTTGTTGAATATCAGAGTGATATTTATTCCGGAAGTTAATCTGAAATGTCAATATCCTTATTTCAAAACTAAGCCCGCTAAAAGATATTCTCAAATGTCGGGAGAAAATGATATTGAAAATTTGATCGGTAAATGTTTTATTAATTTTGTGTTTTATGGAAATAGCATCTAAGTACCTGATATTTAATTCTGTAAAATGCAAACATTCGGGTGTCAAAAATGTTTTATCCCTGGCGGTATAGTTACATATAAACACTAAATTTGATAGTATTTTTTCACAACAATATATTATTCCAGATGAAATCTTTTCCCCTTATCAACTGCGCAATAATTGAAGACGATGAACTTGACCGGGATATTGCAGAAGACTTCTTATCACAAATACCCTTTATCAATCACATCGGGAGTTTTAGTAGCCCGTTCGACGCAATGGGAACGCTGAAAAACGGAAATATACAATTGTTATTGTTGGATTTAGACATACCTGTTGTTAATGGGTTAGATTTTTATAAATCATTACCCATAAAACCATTATGTATTATTATCACAGCCCACCCTGAATATGCACTTGAGGGTTATGAGGCGAATGTACTGGATTATATTGTAAAGCCGCTGAAATTTGAACGCTTGCAAAAAGCTGTCAACCTGGCAAAAGAATATCTCGAAATAAAAGAAAAAGCTGCATTATTTGATGTCAGTTTCGATGATAACATTTTATCCATCAAAGAAGGAACCACTATTATTCAACTTAAAACCAAAGACATTATATACCTGGAAGCCCTGGGAGATTATACAAAAATTATAACCAGCGAAAAAGTTTATATGACACTGCTGGGATTAAAACTGTTTATCGAGAAATTGCCGGAGAATAAGTTTTTAAGGATACACCGTAGTTTTGCAGTATCTGTGGATAAGATCAGGAAACTGAAAGACAATGAGCTGATTCTGGATGAAATACATCTGCCTGTAGGTAAAACCTTCCGGAGGGACGTGAACAACTATTTAATTCAAAATTAAATGCTTTATGATAAAACCCGGGCTTCTCATTATTTGCATTTCATTTTTTATTTCTCCTTTGTTTTCACAGAAACCGGATCTGAATAAATTTGTTACGCCAAAGGAAAAACTTGGTGCTATATCAAAGTATGTTCGGAGTTGCGGCAGGCAGGAAAAATACGACGAAGCCATTGAAGCCATGAGGACAGGGATCATCATCGCAAAGAAATATAAAATTGATTCATCCTTATTGGAATACTATTATTTTACCGGGGTAGCCTATGAAATTTCACATGCCGACAGTGCATTGATTTATCTAAAAAAAGCAGAAGACCTAGCCTTTCGTATCCATAATAAAAAATACCTTCTACGTTCCCAATTTGAGTTATTAAATGTGTATCACACACAAAACAGAACTGACTCCATATCTGTCATAATGCAAAAACTGCAGACGGAAAGTGCAAAACTGGATAGCATGAGTTGGGAGAAAGCTACTTTGTTAAATAATATAGGATATGCTTATTACCGTCAACTAAAATACAATGAGTCACTTACGTACTTTTTCAAGGCGCTTGATATCTATCAGTATTTAAAGGACACGAATGATGTAGCCGTACTTTGGCATATT
>JBBSBT010000515.1:0-2870 GCA_038250985.1 Bacteroidales bacterium | reverse complement strand
TATGTGCCTATGTGGTTCACTTGATTAAAGGGGATAAGCAGTGAAAATTATTCCGGATGTATCTGAAAAAAAGACACACTTTAACCGGAACACCTTTTCTTTACTTACGATGAAGTAATGTTGAGCTTATAAATGCAGTTTTTAGTGATATTTCTCTATTAATTTTAACCCACTTCAGGAGTGGGCTGCTCTTTACTATCCGCATTATTTCCGGCGCCATCACTTCCATTAAAGAAAGCATTGAGGATAATAGCTGTAATTGAGCCCAATGTAATTCCGCTGTGAAGTACAGTTTGGCTCCAGGCCGGGAAAAACTGGAAGAATTTTGGAGCTACCATAGGGATCAGGCCAATCCCGATGCTAATGGCGACAACGAAAACATTGTTCTTATTGTTTTCAAAATCAACTTTTGACAGGGATTTAATTCCGCTTGCAGCAACGATTCCAAACATGGCAATTCCGGCACCGCCTAATACAGCATTGGGCAATGAAGCTATAATTGTGGCAAGTTTTGGAATAAGACCCATAAAAACCAGGATCACGCCGGCCATCGCGACAACGAAACGACTCTTTATTCCCGTAAGGGCTACAAGGCCGACATTCTGAGCAAAGGCTGTGTATGGAAAAGCATTTAAAACACCACCTAGCATGGTAGCTAATCCATCGGCCCGTAAACCGGAAGCAAGTTCTTTTTCTCCGATTTTCTTTCCTACTATCTCACCTATGGCCAGGAAATCTCCGGTTGATTCCACCATAACAACGACCATTACAAGAATCATGGCCAGGATGGCCCCAACCTCGAACTTAGGCATTCCAAATGCAAACGGGTAATCAAGTCCAACCCAGGAAGCATCTGCAACACCTGAAAAACTTACTAGCCCGAATGGAATGGCAACCAATAAACCGGCGGTCAGGCCGATCAGTACAGAAATATGAGCTACAAATCCTTTAAAATACTTGTTGATAAGCAGAATGGTAAGCAGGACAATTGCTGCTATGCCGATAAACGATCCGGCACCGTATTGAGCATTACCTATTCCTCCTGCTGCCCAGTTTACGGCCACAGGTAATAATGAAATGCCTATGATTGTAATGATACTGCCGGTGACAATAGGCGGGAAAAAGCGAATGAGTTTACTAAAATAAGGCGCAATTAAAAACGTGAACAACCCGGCTACAATCACAGACCCGAAGATTAACGGCATGCCTCCGCTTGTGGCCATTATAACCATAGGTGTTACGGCAGCGAAAGTGACGCCTTGTATCACCGGAATTTTAATTCCGATTTTCCAGATACCTAAGGTTTGGAGCAGGGTTGCCAGGCCACATGTAAATAAGTCGGCATTAATTAAAAAAGCGGTCTGCGATTTGGTGAGACCCGCAGCACCTGCTATAATCAAAGGAACAGCCACCGCTCCGGCATACATGGCAAGTACGTGCTGCAAACCTAATATAAAAAGTTTCCCGGCAGGCATCATTTCGTCAACAGGAGCAATCTGTGAGTTATTCTTAGCCATTTTTATTTAAATTTTTAAAATTACACTATACTTTAACTGAGGTGAATTTATAGTGTCAAACGTAAGTAAATAATCTCATTGCTGATATAATTTCCACATATTTAATTTGGGTTTTGTTTACGTGCCACTTCTCTTCTGACGCGTGTGTCAGTAGCATATATAATAATGCACACATATATCATTTGCTCTTGCACAAATAGTTATTCTGTGAATTTATTGTTTCCTTCTGGCACAAATATCCGATTTCCTTCTATCTTTGAACCGTAAATCTGCATATAAAACCTTAAAAATTTTTATGAAAAAATTACTTCTCTTCCTGGCGTTGCCATTAATCCTACTGGCAGCCGGATGCAACAAACCAACAGGTACAGGTATGGAAACTAAAACAGCCTTTATTAACCAGGTTACCGTGGACAAAGTGATAAAGCAACTCACCGATTCCTGCGGTGAAGCCTCAAAACAACGGATTGAACGTGGCGTAAAACAGGCAGCTTCACTATGGGAAAAACAGGATGGCGACCAGGATGCTTTCACCACTTTTTGCACAGGGAATTATATTGCCGATACGGCCAAACTCCATGTTTTGTTCAATAAGCTGCAGCGCAGTTTCGAAGTGCTGTATGGCAATTACAACAAAATGGGTATGGATCTGCGCGTACCTGTCGACCTCAGCGGTGATGAGCTGACTCCTATCGACGAATTGTTTGCGTCCTATTCGCCTTCGTCGCATCTTACAGATGATTTGTTTGGAAACAAAGTTGCTTTTATCACCATGCTGAATTTCCCGTTTTACACTTTGAGTGAGAAATCGGATCTTGGAAAAAACTGGACCCGCCGCGACTGGGCCTATGCCCGCATGGGTGACGCCTTCACTTCGCGCGTGCCTGCAGAACTGAATCAAAAGTTAAGCGATGCGCTGGCAAAAGCGGATTTATATATTTCGGAATACAACATCATGATGGATAAGCTGGTGGATGCATCGGGTAAAACGTATTTCCCGGCAGGGATGAAACTGATCACACACTGGGGACTGCGTGATGAACTGAAATCACATTACGGTCAGGCGGATGGACTGGCAAAGCAAAAGATGATCTATTCGGTCATGAAACGCATCATCGACCAGAGCATTCCCGAAATGGTGATCAACAACGGTGAATACCAGTGGAACCCTTCTGACAACAAAGTTCTTAAAGACGGAAAAGAAGTTACTGCTACTGCCGAACCCGACCGCCGCTACAAAATGCTTCTCAATAACTTTAAAGCCATACATGCAACCGATGCTTATTACCCGGCGCTTCCCACCTACAGTCAGCGTGCTTTCGAACTCAATATGGAAATCCCGGAACAGGATGT
>JBBSBT010000514.1:0-2871 GCA_038250985.1 Bacteroidales bacterium | reverse complement strand
CATAGCAACAATATAGGTTACCGCGCCGATGATGCCTGCCGAAATCAAAATCTTAAAATCAAGTAAAGCAAAGCTGAATCCTACGACTAAAGCATCTATGCTGGTTGCAATGGCCATCCCGATCATTACCCTGATTTCCAACGGATTAATTTTCCGGTCTTCGGGATCGGTTTTAAAACTTTCGATAATCATTTTACCACCCAGCAGGGCAAGTATGCCAAATGCAATCCAGTGATCGAAACTCCTGGCATACTCTTTAATTTCCGAACCGGCAAGCCAGCCAATCAGCGGCATGGCAGCCTGGAAAACAGCCAGCATAACTGCTATTTTTGTAGCATGAAAAAAATCTATTTTTTTCAATATCAATCCGCTGGAGACTGAAACGGCAAAAGTATCGAACGAAAGCCCGATTGCAATAAGAATAATAGTAAGCAGGTCCATGTATGCTGAGAAAAGAGCTGCAAAAGTAGACAAAGCAATGATACTTCTGCAAACTGATCAGAAAACAGGAAAAACTATTTAATATTTCTAAACAAGCCACCCGGTTTTAATTATTTTAGCTGACAAATATTTGTATATTTATCAACCGAAATCCTGCTTATAAATCGTTTTTTATAGTAGGATTTAGTACATCTCAATCAACCTAGTATTAATTTCTGACAACCCGGCATCATTCATGGATCTGATTACACTAAAAAAAATACTTCCGCAGGTGGATACTGAACTGTTACAGTTCATTGTAAAAGAAGGTGTTGAAATGGATCTGCCGGCCGACAGTACCCTGCTTAAAGCTGGAAATTATGTACATTCAGTGCCGCTTGTCATCAAAGGGCTTATACGCGTAAGCCGTAACGAAGACGCCAAAGAATTGCTGCTCTACTATATTCATCCTGGCGAAATGTGCATAATGTCGTTTTCAGCCTGCTGCAATAATTCCACCAGTCTGATCGAAGCCATTACCCTTGAAGAAACCAAATTGTTACTAATCCCTTCTAATAAAATCAGGGAGTGGATCACGCAGCATCCTTCGTTCAACTTTTATGTGTACGAAATGTTCAACAAGCGCTATCTTGACCTGATTGATACCATTAACCAACTTATTTTCAACCGCCTTGATGAACGATTGTTTAGTTATCTCAACGAGAAAGCCTCACTATCGGGAAACAAACAAATAAGCATCACGCATCAGCAAATTGCCACCGATATGGGCACGGCACGGGAAGTAATAAGCCGTCTACTGAAAAAACTCGAACTCGAAAATAAAATTCGTACCGGCAGGAACCAGGTTACAGTTTTATAAATATGTGTATCTTTACTAACCTGAAAAGAGTGATTTATGATTTAAAAATCTATATGTGACTAACGTCACTGATTTCGCGACAAATTGATCCTAATTTTGCTTTTAAAATTATCATATTAACCTAAAAAAAAAGAACTATGAAATCAAACATGGGCACCACTGACAAAATTATCCGCATAGCTATTGCTGTGCTTATTGCAATTTTATATTTTACAGGCGTTATTCCAGGCACACTGGGAATAGTGTTGTTGGTATTAGCTGCGGTATTTGTACTCACCAGTCTTGTCAGTTTTTGCCCGCTTTACCTGCCATTTGGATTAAACACCGGCAAGAAAAAAGAATAACCCGGTTTCAATACTCATTTTTTAAAGACCACTTCATTATCAGGAGTGGTTTTTTTGTGGAATACTATCCGATGTTTCAGATCAATTTGAAAAATCCAACGGAATGGCTAAAAAAAGTAACCGGCGGAAAAACTGATCCTCGTATTGGTAACCAGCGACGGGTCTGATACCCTGTATCTCGCATCTGGTATTCCGTAAGCCGCTGTTGTAACTTCTATTTCGGAAGATAATACAAGTTTACCGTTTATATAACTGAGCATTGGGGCCATGCGGTAAACAAAGGCAATATCCGCGTCGCGGGCATATACAGGCCCGGCAATTGCATCTTTTGATCCATATCCTTTTGTATAGCCGGCAAACAGCGATCCTTGCCAGGTTTTTCCGGTCGACTGCAGATTTATCCATGCCGAAAGATAGTTGAGCGGTGTATACCCCTGACGGTTAGTTATTGGATCCGTTTGTGTTACTCCATAACCACCCATCACTATATGATCATTAAGACCCTGCCCATAAATTACCTGCATTTTCAGAATAAAAGGTTTTGTTTTAGCCATGGCAAATACGGTGTACGACAGGCAATTCACATAGGCATTGGTAGCAAATATGCTATCCGTTACAAGCCTGGGTGTCAACCGCTTAAAATCAATTCCCGCGCCGGCAAAAATGCTGCCTTCCCTATAATGAACCTGTGCATGAAGATTCGGAATCACGCTGTTGCGAAGGTAAATACTTGATGATCCGGCGGGACCGGTATTTACATAATCCCGTTGTGAAATAACGGCAAGCAATGCAGCGAACTTTCCCTTTGAAGCATCGAGCCTGATCTGTGGCTGCCTGCTGAAAGGATGGAAAGGCGCACCGGTATTTAGCGACAGTACATTGGGGATCATCTCGGGAATATTAATCGGGGGCCAATACTGCCCTGCCAGGATGCTTGCATGATTCCATTTCAGCTTCAGGTAAGCATTACGCAGACGAAAACTGTTATTTTCGGCATTTGAAGCCCCGGTAAAGTCACCTTCAATCAGTGCATACACTTTTGCACCCAGCACATCCGGACCGGTGATTTTGACCGTAAGCCTTGCGCTCATGGCATACTGGTTAAAACTTCCACGCGCATTAATATCTTTACCATTCTTATCCAGGTTTACCTTTTTAGGGTAAAGCAGCAGGTATCCTTCCCTGGCTTCAACCACCTGGCGGGTATCGTACATCCCATCGGCTTTT
>JBBSBT010000513.1:0-2872 GCA_038250985.1 Bacteroidales bacterium | reverse complement strand
GTAAACACAAATTAAATTTAAACGGTAAATTTGTGGCAACAAAACAAGTGCGGCACAAATATTAAATATCTTAACATAATAACATGAAAAACGGAGATGTATTTCCAAAAACAACCAAAGAGCTCGCCGACAAGAGAACAGCTTTGGCTCCTGAAATAATGGAAGCCTGGTCAAATTTCAGCAAAACAGTTTTTAAGGAAGGAGTGCTACCCGAAAAAACAAAACAACTGATTGCCGTGGCTGTGGCACACGTTACTCAATGTCCTTATTGCATTCGCTCACATACCAAGGCTGCCATGCGAAAAGGCGCAAGCCGGGAAGAAATTATGGAAGCAATATGGGTTGCTGCCGAAATGCGCTCTGGTGGCGCTTATGCTCATTCGGTAATTGCCCTGGACGAAATGGAATAAACTTTAAGCACATTGATGTGACAGATAAACATTTAGGCCTTTTCACCGACCATTATGAATTAACCATGGCCGAAGGCTATTTCAAATCCGGAATGCAGGATGAAATTGCAAATTTTGACTACTTTTTCAGGAAAAATCCCTTTGGCTCTGGATTTACTGTTTTTGCAGGTCTTCAGGACCTGTTGGATATGATTGCAAATTTCAAATACGACAGTGCAGCAATTGATTATCTGCATAACAAAGGTTTTAATGATGAATTTCTCGAATTTCTGAAATTTTTTCAGTTCAGGGGCGACATCTATGCACCGCATGAGGGAGAAATTGTATTTCCGAACGAACCTATCGTCAGAGTTAAAGGAAGTATCATTGAAACACAATTGGTAGAAACCTTGCTTCTGAATGTTCTTAATTTTCAATCGCTTGTTGCAACAAAGGCGAACAGACTGCGCCATTCGGCAGGCAACAGTTTATTGATGGAATTTGGAATGCGTAGGGCGCATGGCCAGGCTGCAATCCAGGCCAGCAGAGCCGCAGTAATTGGCGGAGTAGACAGCACCTCAAATGTTTACAGCGCATTTCAATACAACCTAAACTCTTCGGGTACAATGGCCCATTCGTGGGTTCAGAGTTTCGAAGATGAACTCACTGCTTTCAGAAAATATGCAGCTGCCAATCCCGAAAATAGTATTTTGCTGGTTGATACCTACAATACCCTGAAAACCGGAGTGCCCAACGCCATTACAGTGGCTAAAGAGTTGGAAAAGGAAGGGTATAAGCTTTTGGCAATACGACTCGATAGCGGCGACCTTGCATACCTGTCGAAAATGGCCAGACAGCAACTGGATAATGCTGGCTTAACTTATGTTAAAATTGTAGCATCCAATCAGTTGGACGAGTACATTATAAAAAGCCTTATCGGTCAGGGTGCGCCCATTGATTGGTTTGGAGTAGGTACCAGCCTGGTTACCGGAAAAAGCGATGCGGCTCTCGATGGTGTTTATAAATTAAGCCTTATCAATCAGCGTCCAACGCTTAAACTTTCAGAAGACCTGATTAAAATTACTCTACCGGGCGAAAAGAAAGTAGTGCGGTATTTTAATGACAGCAATAAATTCCATGTTGATGCCATTGTTCTTGCTGATGAAAACGAGCAGAACATTCATACTATTTTTCATCCACAAAACCCCGAACGCAATACGTCGGTAGAAGGATTGAAAAGTGAAACCATTGCAGGAAAAGTAATTGAAAACGGAAAGCTAATCACTGTTATAAAAAGTATCAGCGAGATCTCCGACTACAGGAAATTCAGAATATCGCAACTACCCGATGAACACAAACGATTCGAATACCCACACTTGTATAAAGTGGGTTTAAGCAAGAACCTGATAAAATTGAGAGATAAATTAATCACGGACTTCGGCAAAGGAAAATAAAATGAAAGCATTACTTATTGTTGATTTGCAAAGGGATTTTTGCCCAAAGGGCGCTTTGCCGGCTCCTGATGGGGATCGTATTGTTCCTGTAATCAACAGGTTGATGGATAAATTTGATTATGTGCTGGCTTCAAAGGATTGGCATCCGGCCAACACTATACATTTCGAAACCTGGCCTGTACATTGTGTACGCGATACTCCAGGCGCTGAATTTCATCCGGATTTAAATATCAACAAACTTGATATCGTTTTATTGAAAGGTACAGATAATAAAGACGACGGCTACTCGGCCTTTGAAGCCACCAATGAAAATCTTGCCGCATATCTCAGACAAAAAAAGGTAAGTGAATTGTATATTGCCGGCCTTGTTACCGAATACTGTGTTAAGCAAACCGTGCTTGATGGTTTAAAGAACGGTTTTAAAACGTTCCTGATCGAAGATGCAGTGCAGGGAATTGGCAAAAATAAAAATGATGTTCCTATGGCCATTGCTGAAATGCAAAAAGCCGGTGCATCACTTGTGAATGCTTATACAATCATGAATTCTAATTGAATCGGTTGTTTACCGTTATTCCTGGTTATGCTTGTTGAAAAGCAATGATATCAATTGCTTATGTAATGAGTTGAAACATTAATTCACTATACCATGGAATTAGTGTCTAAAAGCAAACATATCAATTATACTTGGATTTGCTTGATTCTTTATTTAATGAATCAGTAAACTAAACCTTCTGTGCATGAGAAGTGTCCCCATTGAAAATTATGGGGTGTGCTTGAGTCATACTCAACTTATACTCTATTTCTTAGTGACATTTAATCGACTTATCGGCAAGAATAGGTTCAGAGCCTGAATTTTTCTGTCAATATTCCATGACGAATATTATAACTAGAATAAACTATATGAAAATTAAATTATTTGAATGTAAATTGTATATTTGTTACAAAGTTGGGTAAAGAATTCTTAATTCATTCCATATGAAAAAGTTTCCCCTGGTCGCCACACTCCTCTTTTTATTCTCTATCCCTTTT
>JBBSBT010000512.1:0-2876 GCA_038250985.1 Bacteroidales bacterium | reverse complement strand
GAACTGGTGTTGAGTCGGGGTGAAGAAGGCCTGGGCCAGAGCCCGTTCTTTAACACTTACCATCGCCTGGATATGTATACCGAAGCGATCTATTGGAAACTGAATGAAGATGTCATGAGTTTCGAAGATCTTAAAGGAATGAGAACCAAGAGTAAAGCACTTTTCGAATCTTCTGATTATTTTTCGGCATACCGTTTCGATAAAATGCAGGGGATTGATGATATTAATCCTGCTATGTTGGTTTCAGCTTACGCCCGCAGGCGAAATACCGACCGGTTTTATACCGATGATTATGCCATATGGGCAAAAAAGCCCGTTGAACAAATCAAAGCCCAACTTATAAAACTTGCTAATGCCGGATTCCTGTATTACGAAATCGATAACGACTTTGTAATCGTTCAACCCAGGCTGAACGAATACCTGGCAGCCCGCTCAGGGGTTAAGGATAGTGATATCATTCAGTTCCAGTCGGATGTTAATAAGGGTTCCAATGCCCAACTCGATCTTAAAAATCTGCGACTTTCGGTTGAAGGTGTACGACAGGTTATGCTCAGTGATTCGCAGTATGTTTATGTTGTTCCCAGGGATGGAAAGGTACTTATAACAAAAAACCGTGACTTCTCATTTAAAGGACGTGTGCATGCCGGGCTTTATGATTTCCTGGCCAATGAATGCACGTTTCAATACGATAAGTTTTCGATGAGTATGCCTGATATCGATTCAGTCCTGATGGTGGTTCCCGCCTGGGAGGTTGATGCAAACGGGTTCAGGTCATTTGCGAGGGTTAAAAATGTGCTTTCAAAAATGAATGGTGAATTATTTATTGACGCACCCGACAGCAAATCAGGCAGAAAAATGCTGCATCAATTTCCGCTGCTGATCAGTAAGGATACCAGTTATGTGTATTTCGACCGGAAAGATATTGTGAATGGAGTTTACAAGCAAAAAGATTTCTATTTCATGATTTATCCTTTTAGCATGGATAGTGTTAATTCGCTGCCTCCCGGAGATTTAAAGTTTGATGGAAAACTTGTTTCAGCTGGTATTTTCCCTAATTTGAACGAAATTATCAGGGTTCAGAAAGATTATTCACTTGGGTTTAAAAGTGTGATACCTCAACCGGGCCTTCCTGTATACAGCGGCCGGGGTTCATATTCAGACACACTCAAGTTAAGTAACAACGGGTTGCGGGGTTCAGGCCGCTTAACGTTTCTGAGTTCTGTCATCGAATCTGGTGATTTCCTGTTTACTCCTGATTCTACTTCAGCCACAGTCAAGAATTTTGATCTGACTAAGGTTGATGGTCTATATGGAGTTCCTGATGTACATGTAAAAAATGCCATCATAAAGTGGACGCCTGCCAATGACCTTATGACTGTTCAGAATCAGAAGAGTGATTTGATAAGCATGTTTAATAACAAGGCAAAACTCAACGGGGCTCTTTCAGTCTCACCTACCGGGCTTAAAGGAAAAGGCCAGCTCTCGTTTGAAAATGCAGAGGTGAGCTCCCTGGCATTTGATTTTAAAACAGATTCATTTATTTCTGACACCTCTGATTTTAAACTTCTGACCGATGACCGGAAAAAAGAAGCGCTTCGTGTTCATGTATACCGGGCGGCAATCAATTTCGCTACCAGGGTGGGATTTTTTGTTGCAACAGGCACGGGTGCATCAATGGAATTCCCTGTTATTCAATACACTTGTGTAGTCAACGGATTTGAATGGCTGATGGATAAAAAACAACTTCAGCTGAACAACCAGACCGTTTTTTCCCGTGAAAAATATTTCCAGATGAAACCAAATGAACTTTTGGCCTTTAATCCCGGGAAGGAAGTCTATACTTCAACTGATCCCAAACAGGATTCCCTGAGTTTCTTTGCCTTACGTTCGCTTTACGACCTCAATACCAACCTTCTTGAAGTGGAAGATGCCCGGATTATTAAAGTGGCTGACGCCGCTATATTTCCATATAATGGGAAGCTCTCGATTGGAAAGGACGGATTGATAACCGAGCTTAAACAGGCTGAAATTCTGGCTAACCGGTCCAGTTTATATCACAGGTTTTATAATGCCACTGTAAATATCGGATCGCGCAAACATTACAGTGCAAAAGGGCTTTATGATTACACACCTTCGGAAGGAGCAGTTACTACATTGGAAATGAACAGTATTGCTGTAAATAGCAAGGGCTCAACTTTTGCCGGCGCCCTGATCAGTGATTCAATGAATTTTATGCTCAACAGATATTTTCGTTTCAAAGGACGAATGGAAGTAAATGCCTCAACGAAACTGATATATTTTGAAGGCGGTTTCGGCTTTATTCACGATTGTGCTAATCTGCAACACGAATGGGTCGAATTAAATTCGGAACTTGACCCGAAAAATATTGTGATACCTATACCTGCAATGGTTGAAAATACAGGGAACGGCAAGTTGCGCACTTCGATATATTATTCCACAACAGAAACAACGGTTGAACCCGGATTTTTTATAAAAGCCGAAAATATTACCGACCCCGATATTCTCAAATCCGGCGGATACCTGACTTATTCGCCGCAGGCGTCATCCTATATTTTAGCCGATTCCACTAAAATCAGGAATCCGCTGTTAGCAGGGAATAAACTTTCGTTAAATACAACCCGTTGTATATTATCCGGCGAAGGCCAGCTACAGGTAGCCACCAACCTGGGAAGGGTGCAGATGAAGTCAGCCGGGGAAATCAATTATTATTCCATAGTTGATTCCACATCCCTGAATATGATGAGTGCTCTCGATTTTTTCTTCTCGGAGGAGGCTATGAAAGTATTTGCGGATGCTATAAATGCTTCACAGTCTAAAGGTATAGATGTTTCCGGTGCGGATTTTACCCGTTCACT
>JBBSBT010000511.1:0-2877 GCA_038250985.1 Bacteroidales bacterium | reverse complement strand
AGTTGACGATCATACTTTTACATTAGAATATAAACAAGCGCTCTACCTCGGACAAGGCAAGCGGAACGTGGTTTTTGCCAGTGATGATAAAAAGAAACCGGCAAAATTTTATATCAATTCTGCTCCGGCTCATAAGTCGTACCCCGACAAGCAAATCACTAAAAAAGATGCCGATGTAGTAATACTCGGATCACTTGAAACTTCCAATCATCGCGCAGTCAACAAAATGCTTGTTAACAGTGTTTTGCCTACCTGCCAGTTGCAGATGGGCATGACTGAATTAAAGCCCGGAAGTGTATGGAATACCATGCCCCCGCATGTGCACGACCGCAGGATGGAAGCTTATTTTTATTTTGAAGTACCCGAAGGTCAGTCCATCTGTCATTTTATGGGACAAGTGGATGAAACAAGGCATATCTGGATGAAAAATGAACAGGCAGTTATTTCGCCTGCATGGTCCATTCATTCGGCTGCAGGAACAAGCAATTATATTTTTATCTGGGGCATGGCAGGCGAAAACCTCGATTATGGAGATATGGATACCTGCGCTGCAGATAATTTAAAATAAAGACAATAACATGCAACATTTATTTGATTTAACCGGCAAAGTAGCCCTGGTAACCGGCGCAACACATGGATTAGGAATGGCAATGGCCCTGGCTCTTGGTAAATCGGGAGCTAAAATTGTGGTCAACGATATTTCGGCCGATCGTTTGGAAAATGCAAAGAAAGAATACCTGGAACAAGGTCTTGAAGTCGCTATATATGTTTTTGATGTAACCGATGAGCAGAAAGCAGAAGAAGGAATTGCTAAAATTGAAGCTGAAGTTGGCCCGGTTGATATCCTGGTTAACAATGCCGGTATTATCAAGCGTATTCCGGCCGTTCATATGGCTGCTGCCGATTTCCGGCAGGTTATTGATATCGATCTTACCGGCCCGTTTATCATGGCTAAGTTTGTTGCCAAAAGTATGCTCAGGCGAAATGCAGGAGGCAAAATCATCAATATTTGTTCGATGATGAGTGAACTCGGTCGCGAAACGGTTTCGGCCTACGCATCCGCCAAAGGTGGTTTAAAAATGCTCACCCGCAGCCTTGCAACGGAATGGGCCAAATTTAATATACAGGTCAACGGAATTGGTCCGGGATATTTCGCCACAGCCCAAACCTCTCCTATCAGGATCGATGGACATCCTTTCAACGATTTTATTATTAGCCGCACTCCGGCTGGCCGCTGGGGGAATCCTGAAGATTTGCAGGGAACTGTTATCTTCCTGGCTTCAAAAGCATCCGATTTTGTAAACGGACATATTCTATATGTTGACGGAGGTATTTTGGCATCACTAGGCAAAGCTTCGAACGAATAA
The DNA here is from genome assembly GCA_038250985.1 of Bacteroidales bacterium. GTDB lineage: Bacteria > Bacteroidota > Bacteroidia > Bacteroidales > UBA4417 > UBA4417. The sequence goes on along the minus strand of JBBSBT010000511.1, from coordinate 1,510 downwards.
TATGTAAAACATTTCAAAAATGGAGAAATTTATTTCGAATGATTTTATTTTAAAAACAGAATCTGCAAAGCGGCTCTTTCACGATTATGCTGAAAAGCAACCGATTATAGATTACCATTGCCATCTGAGTCCAAAGGATATTGCCGACGACCGTCAATTTAATTCGCTCACCGAAGCCTGGCTCGAAGGCGATCATTATAAATGGCGCGCTATGCGTACCAACGGGGTTGACGAATCATTCATTACCGGCAGTAAAGATGACTTTCAGAAATTTACGAAATGGGCCGAAACAGTTCCGCACACACTGAGGAATCCTTTATATCACTGGACACATCTCGAACTGAAGCGTTATTTTGGGATTGACAGTTTACTCAACCCTCAAACCGCGAAGGCTATTTATGATGATGCTTCCGCCAAACTTCAGAGTAAGGAATATTCGGTGCGGAACCTGATGCTTAAAATGAACGTTGAAACGGTTTGCACCACCGATGATCCCATAGATACACTGGAATATCATAAGAAAATAGTAGCAGATGGTTTTAAAGTTAAAGTGCTTCCTGCCTGGAGACCCGACAAGGCTATGGCTGTTGAAGATCCGGCTGCATTTAACCTGTATATTGACAAATTGGGTGAAGCAGCAAACCTTGAAATCCGCTCTTTTGATAACCTTATTGATGCTTTGCGAATCCGTCATGATTATTTTCATGACAACGGTAGCCGCCTTTCAGATCATGGGTTAGAAACATTTTATGCCGAAGAATATACTGATAATGAGATAAAAGCCATCTTTAAAAAGGTCAGAGAAGGAAGAAGTCTTGAGTTAAGCGAAATTCTGAAGTTCAAATCGGCCATGCTTTATCATTTCTCACTTCTCGACCATGAGAAAAACTGGGTACAGCAATTTCATATGGGCGCTTTACGGAACAATAATTCCAGGATGCTGAAAACACTTGGCCCTGATACCGGTTTTGATTCCATCAGCGATTTGCCTGTTGCACAAAGCATGTCGAAATTCCTAAACCGTTTGGATGCCGATGATAAGCTGGCGAAAACCATTCTCTATAACCTAAATCCCTCTGATAACGAGGTGTATGCAACCATGCTGGGAAATTTCCAGGGAGGAGGCATACCGGGCAAAATTCAATGGGGATCGGCCTGGTGGTTCCTCGACCAGAAAACCGGGATGGAAAAACATATAGATGCGCTTTCGGCACTTGGTTTACTCAGTCGTTTTGTAGGCATGCTCACCGATTCGCGCAGCCTGCTTTCGTACCCACGGCACGAATATTTCAGGCGAATACTCTGTAATAGCTTGGGTAAGGATATGGAAACCGGAGAAATTCCGGCTGATTTTGAGATGGTCGGGAAAATGGTTGAAAATATTTCCTATTACAATGCCAGGAATTATTTTAAGTTCTGAATCCAGGTTCATGTAAAAAATAATTTACGAATAACGATCCCGATAGCTATCGGGAACGAATGATGATTGGGGGTAATCATACAATAAATT
>JBBSBT010000510.1:0-2881 GCA_038250985.1 Bacteroidales bacterium | reverse complement strand
TTTTGTACTTTGAATCCAGTTCCTGTGATCTCTTCTATTTTCTGCTTTATCTGCGCTGCATCTGCAGTTTTGGCCAGGCGGATTTCAACACCTGTAACTTCGTCGGTATAATCGAGCATGCGACGGGCAAAACGCAGGGGGACAATCATATATTTGTCATCAAAATCCTGTTGTACGGAGAAAATCGCAACAGGCCTGATCAGTTCGCTGCGAAATGATTCCTGTGGCATACCCGTTATGCTGCCTTTTCGTTTAGGAATATACACGGATATCAGGTTATCAGGTGCGTTCATATCCAGGTTCAGGAAATAGGCGATACCATAGCCGGGAATGGCAAAATCGAGACTGTCTTTCTGAAGCATCATTTCACCGGTTACCAGGAGCGAATCAATAGGGCTGTTTACCTGGTATAACGAATCAACACCTTTGATGGTGGCCAGGTATTGTTGCTTTTTATAATGAAGCAGTGCATTTTCTTCAACCACTTCTGTGTAGCTGATCACACCCGGAAGGGCGCGGATTTTATCTTTATTTATTTCGGTGTCGTGAAACGTTTTTCCTTGCACCACCGTGATTTCAATATCCGGATCAAAAACGGAGAACAACGAAACCACCACGGATTCAAAGCCATTAAACACACTTAACACTATGATCAGAGCCGCCGTTCCTACCGCCACACCTACCATCGATATACCCGATATCAGGTTAATGATATTATGCGATTTCTTCGAAATCAGGTATCTGCGTGCTATGAAAAAAGGGAGGTTCAAAATGCAATTATTTTCTAAAAGATAAAAGTGTGTGAGAGGTATTTCATGCTAAATAAGTGTCAGACAAAATTACAATTGCTAATGTTATGCCTTACAGCCAGGGAAAGGAGCTCATCTCCTTCAGGAGAGGAGTTGGGGTGAGGTCAAGCCATTATTTCAAAACATTCTCTTGAAAACATATTTCAATAATTTTCGTACCAAATGGCAAAACTTTATTTCCAGGCTTTTACCACCAGGCCGGTTCCTGTTTTATGGGTGAGTGTTGCATCAAAATAATTCAATACCAGGCAAACCGGGAAGGTGAGCAGGTAATAGAAAGGCAGGAGTATAAAGAAAAGCCTGGTTTTACCCAATGCCAGGATAGGGTATTTCATCGAAAGTCGCCAGCTGACCTGACCCGGTTTCCCGTATTGGTAGCGTGCTTCGGTCCGGCTGAAACCGGCCAGTTTGAGTTTTTCCTGTATTTCGCTGATGTTGTAACCGTCGCGTACATGCTCTTCGATAAACGATTCTTCGTCATGGTCGTGAACATCGCTGCCGCCCTGGTCCGATGGGGTTGAAATCAGCACCATGCCTCCGGGCTGTAACGAAGCATGAAAATTGCGGAAAACCGCAACATCTTCGAGTATATGTTCCATTACATCAACCGAAAGTATAAGATTGTAGGCCGAAGCATCCGTAAATGCGGTCAGGTCGCCGATGGCAAATGTTACGTTCTTCCGGCCGATACGGCCGAAAAATTTGTTGCAATCAGCAATTTGTTCATCCTTCACATCCACACCCCGGATTTTCCATTCAGGATGTTTGGATGACATATAAAAATCATACTGCCCGAACCCTGAACCAGCATCCAGGATAGAAGCATCTGCCGGAGCTGTAGCTGCCCATTTTTTCACCTCGCGCCTCACATGCCAGGAGCGGAGTAAAAGCAAGTCGAGTAAATGGTAAAATATTTTTCTTAAAAACGGGGTGCTGTTAAAAACGTTTCCAAGCGAACGTTTGATCGGGTCGTATTGCATGCTTATTTCAGGATATTAGGGTGTAATCGGTTTTAAATTGTATTTATTTGGTTCAGATGGGCAATGTGGTGATGGGCGCCAAAGTGATCCTGATGTCTGTACTGGTAGTGCTTGGATTGACTTCCTGCTTTCGACTTCCGTAAACGGACTTCCAGCCATTATTTCAAAACATTTGTTAATGTTAAGAGTCGTAAGTATCTAACTCTTTTTCAGAAGATTATCAATATTCTCGATATAATCGAGGGAATCGTCGATAAAAAAATCGAGTTCCGGGATCGAGCGAACCTGGTTGTGAATACGGTTACCAAGTTTAAGCCTTACCTCTTTCCTGTGATCTTTAATAAGTGATAAAAGTTCCTGTTTATCGGTTTTCCCGAAGAGACTCAGGTAAACTTTTGCAAGGAAAAGATCAGGCGAAACGTGCACTTTGGTAACGGTAATCATATTGCCCGGGAATACATCGCGGCCCATGGCCTGAAATATTTCTCCCAGGTCTTTCTGCAACAGTCGTGCTATTTTGTTCTGGCGTGTTGTTTCCATGGGGACAAAGGTACTGATTTTATTATTTAGGGAATTGTAACGCTGCAAGTATCATTAAGTTCAGACAATTTTTACACTATTGTCATGTTTATCTCACTTTTACATTTGAATGTTGATGTTTAAAGATACTGATAAATCAAGACTTTTGGACCGGCGACAACCTGATGAATCTATATGCAGCCAGCGAAGATTCTCAACGGAATTGTATTTCAATTTGCCTAAATGTGCGTCATAATCCAAAAGATCCCTCAACTTCGCCCGGGATCAATCCGTTTAAATAGTTTTGTTTCTCGATACTAAAGTCTCACTTATTTAAACGCGTTAATGTCACGGCAGTAAAATAGCATTTTTTCAACACCCCATTTCTCTTCCACTGAGATCATATTATCCTTATCAATAAAAGGAGCCCGGGCCGATTTTACCGTTAACCGGATATAGTGATGGATAAAAACTCCCAGGGCTACATGAACCGGTTTCAGGTCCTTTTGCTCCAGGTTGCGTTTCTTCGAACGAATATATAAATCAAAGTCAGCGCCTTGTATGCGTTCGTCC
>JBBSBT010000509.1:0-2885 GCA_038250985.1 Bacteroidales bacterium | reverse complement strand
GACCCGTTATGAATTTCATAACTTCCTGATCCATAACCAGGCGGGAATATAAATGGAAATCACCAGGATTTAACCTGCTATAAATTAAGTTATTACTGATAATTTCCATTATAATTCGATTGGAATTAATTTCCATGCCACACAAAACCAGCAACCAGCTGATTGAAAAGCCTTACATCCCCAACTGGTTCATTATAAACTCGAAAATATAAACCCAGTTATCGATGCGTTGCGAAGTAGCCTGTCCGCTTCCATGACCGCTGTTGTAGTCCATATGCAGGATAACAGGATTTATCTGTCCCGGGTTATTCTGCAGAGCGGCAACAAATTTCTTGGCATTCATCGGATCGACCCTGCTGTCGTTTTCACCTGCGGTAACCATCATGGTCGGCACATTTATTCCCTGACGGATATTTTGATATGGCGAATACTGAAGCAGCCATCGAAAATCAGCTTCATTTTCGGCCGAACCGTATTCAGGAATCCAGTAACGGGCAATCAGGAATTTTTCGTACCGGAGCATATCCAGCAATGGAACCATACATACTATAGCTTTATACAAATCAGGACGTTGCGTTGCAATAGCGCCCATAAGTAACCCCCCGTTACTTCCACCTTCGGCTACGATTTTTGTAGGGTTAGTGTATTTTTCCTGAATCAGCCACTCGGTACAACTGTTAAAATCATCGAAGCAATTCTGCTTTTTAGCGAGCATTCCATCCTGGTGCCATTTTTCACCATATTCGTCGCCACCGCGGATACCGGCTTCAACTACTACACCGCCCTGGTTCAGAAAAGAGGAATAAAAACCAAAATAGTCGGGTTGAATACCTGAATTAAACCCGCCATAAGCGGTTATCAGCACGGGATTGTTACCATCCAGTTTCATATCTTTCCGGTGAATCACAAAAACCGGCACCCTGGTGTTGTCTTTTGAATTATAGAATTTGATTTCACCTATAATGTTGCTCATATCAGCACTGGGTTCGCGCTGATAATAAAGCCGCCATTTGAAATTGGAGGCCGAAGCAATAAAAACTTTTGGTTCAGCTGTAAAGGTGTTCAGAATGAGATATACTGAATCTTCTTCCCTGTCGTAACTTAATCCGCCAACATTCCCGGTTTCGGGCAATTCGATCTGTTTGATGCGTTTTCCGTTCAGATCATATAAAGTAAGCCTGCTCTGGATATCAATTTTATCCTGGATAATAATATTTTTCTTTGTTACAGCATAGCTTTGCAAAACGGTTTTTCCTTCCGGGATCAGCACTTTCCAGTTTTTATACTCCGGGCTTTTCGTATCAGCAACCAAAAGCCTATAGTTCGGGGCATTATCGTTCGTAAAAATGTATAATTTATCGCCTATTGCTTCAGGATAAACATTTGATTTTTTGCTTTCATAAATAAGTTGTCCCTTTTCAAATGTGCCGGTTTTACGCATATAGCAATTGTTGGAATAAAAATCGCCTTCACCCGAAAAGCTAACATCGCCATAGCGGTTATCGTAAATGTAAAAACTGTTTTTAGCGTCTGCCGTAGTCCCGATTTCCCTGGCTTTATCAGGAGTATCACCTATCTTAATCCAATATGTTTTCAGCGGCAACTGTTTGGCAACATCCTCCTTGCTGCGCAAAGTAATATATGCATGTTGCTGGTCTTTGGTCCATTGGAAACCAAATGTATTTTCCATAGGCGGGTAAAGTGTTTTACCGGTCCGGGTTTCGATGATATAGGTTGTGGTAATCTCGGCGCCGCTTTTCTGCACGCTGATTGCCGCTCTCTCGCCATCATAAGTATAGGCAATTCCGGAGGTTGATGTATTACCGGTTGTATCCAATTGCACAGGATCCCAGATCAGTATTTTTTTCCCATCCAGAATGGTATACAGTTTGGATTGTTTTTCACCCTTACGCTTGATTGTCTGAAAAACACGTTTTCCTTCTTTATTCAGCGGGCTCTCGTAATCCCTGTCGATATAGGCTGCAATTCCTTCGCGCAGGCCTTCATGTTTTTTCTGGGTAGCTTCGAGATAAGCATTTCCGTAATCATGCTGGGCGCGGGTCCAGCTGATGGTTGCAGGGTCGGATTTATTTTCGAGCCAGCGGTATTCATCGGTAATCAAAACGCCATGCATGGTATCGGTGACAGCATGAACAGGTGATTTAGGAGGAAAAAAATTCTGTTGAGCCATCAGGGTCAACTGGGAAAGGAAAAGTAGAGACAGAAGAATACTTGTTTTCATAATATTATGTTTATTAATTACTTACGTTAATGAATAAATTATTTACAACTAAATGTGGACTATGCTTCAGTACAAATATATCACTAAGCGTGAAATCGTATGATATAAATCGATGAAATAAGCCGGTTTACTGTTGTGTTGCAGGAAATAATCGGTGAGTAAGGGAGAAGTTGTGAGTTGTGAGTTGGGAGTATGGAGTAGGGAGTAAGGAGTAAGGAGTAAGGAGAAGGGAGAAAGGAGTTGGGAGACCTTTAATGTTGAACCTCTGTATCACGATAGCAATCGGGACTGAAACCCTGAAACCTGTCACACTGAGCGTCCCCGAAAGCTTTCGGGACGAAGTGCTGTAACTCTGTAACCCTGTAACTCTGTAACCTTGTATCCCGATAGCAATCGGGACTGTAACCATGTAACTCTGTATCCCAATAGGGATCGGGACTGAAACTCTGTAACCTATAGTTGGATTGTAAAGGATTATCCGGGTTTGAGTTAGCCAAATCATTGATTATCATTCGTAAATCGTCATTCGTAAATCAAAAAAGGCCTACAAAAAACTGACTTTCACCTGTATATCCGTATTCCTTCCCTTATCATCGCTGCAGGAAATTTTAATCAGACCGGCATCCGGTATAAAAAATATTTT
>JBBSBT010000508.1:0-2888 GCA_038250985.1 Bacteroidales bacterium | reverse complement strand
TTTATTAAAGTTGAAGCAAATCCCAATAATGTAAAAAGAATTATTACCGTCGGACTTCAGGCAGGAGATTATGGTGACAGGGTGACAATTACTCAAAAACAGAAATGATTATTTGGCAGGAGAGATTAATATGTGTGAAACAGAGAAAAAAGCCTAACCCCCGCTGGCGCGCATTTGTAACACGTGCCGGGTAAATCTAACTTATGCTGTTGTGGTAAAGTGCGATTAAAAATCGCACCACCCGCCAACACGGTAAAATTAATTGGGTAACTTCGAGCCTAACTCCTCAAACTCTTCAAACCATTCAAACTCTTCAAAATATCCAAACTCTCCCCCGCTGGAGCGTGTCTCCTGACGTATGACGAGTAAATCCACCTAATTTATGGATTGACAGAAAAGCTATATATTAAAAATGGCAATCACGTTTCAGTTTAAAGGTTCTATTCAAAATTGTGGGCTTTACGGATCAGTAAATCTATTTTAGAATTGATGCAACCTTATCTATAAAAAATACCCCTTTGATGTTTAAGAATGTTCAGAGCTCAGATGCCCTATCAGTGGCAAGCTTTAAACAAAGTTGGTCATAGTTGTTAGAAAAATAAAAACCTTAAAATATGAAGAAAATACTGACAATGATGCTGTTTGCTCTTTTATTGCAGGGATGTTCAAAGGAATATTCGCCTTATTCCTACTCAAATGAATCAACGATTTATTCCGATTCGAAGACTACCAAATTCAGAGAACTGGTATTAATTATCGATCCCTACATTATGATAGGCAATGAGAAACGCTATATTGTAACAGACACTATAAAAAATGTCAGGATCAGGATCAATAATAATCTCTGGAACGAGTGCAATTCATTTGGAATTGATACCTCAATTTTTGTTAAGGAGAAAACAACAAACCATTACGTTACAAGTACAACTACCAAGTATTCAATCATTTCACCATTCAGAACAAGCATGGATACCCTGACCACTGCCGGCGAGTATTCCGATTTGTTGAATAATTATCTTACATTGGAACCCGGGAATTATATTTGCCAGGTTGAATCATTTGCGATCAAACAAATTAATGGTTCACTGAAGACAATAAAGCCATTTATTGTTGTCCCTATTGAGGTTAAGGAAAACAGCAACAGTGCTTTTGTTGGTGAATTTGAAGTTCTGATAAATAATTAACAGACTATGAAAGCAATTATATTATTGATAGTAATGTCGGTTTTGGTTACATCCTGCTACAAACAAGGAAAAATCAAAGTAGAAAACAGGGTACACAATTCAAAGTTGGATAACATCAGTTTTGGGAATGTTTCTGTTTATTCTTCCTTATTGCCAGGTCAGACTTCAGATGAGGTTATGGTTAAAGACAAGAAAGAATCATTTCCTTTGATCAGGCAATTGGAGTTTTATATGGAAGCCAATGGGAATATGGTATATTTGAAAACGAAGTATTCGTATACATTAAACTCTGATGAAACATTACTGATTACAATTTCAGACACAACAGAGTTGATAAATCCATTGATTAAATAACCTTTACAATAAACAACAGAATATTTTCCTTCGTTGGCGAGCGGCGGCTTCCGTCGCATACCATGTAAATCGAACTTATTCATCTTAGGGTGCTGCGACTTTCAGTCGCAGTTTCAGTCGCAGTGTGCATCAACCCTGATTGGATAACGTTTTCAACCTGATGCGTATAGGGTAAATCAAACTTATTCCGTTTTGGTAAAGTGCGATTGAAAATCGCACCACCCGTCAATACTCATCCCAACTCAAAATCGCAATATCTTCCGGCTGAAGTTTACAGATGGCATAAATAAAAGCGCTTGCCAGCCTTGCATTGGTGATAAGCGGGATATTGAAATCAACGGCAGTCCTGCGGATTTCGTAATCGTTGTATAATTCCGTTTTCGAAAGGTTTTTCGGGATATTGATAACCAGGTCGATTTTGCGATTCTTCAGGTAATCGAGGGTATTAGGTGTTCCGTCTTCATCGGGCCAGTAAAGGGCAGTAACCGGCACATCATTATCCGACAGGAATTTGGCGGAACCGTGTGTGGCAAAAAGGTTGTACCCCCGTTCAACAAGCATGCGCGCACTTATCAGCAGTTCAATTTTGGAGCGTGCATCGCCTGATGAAAAAAGAATGTTCTTTTTAGGAATCTTATATCCGACTGAAAGCATGGCTTTGAGAAGAGCTTCGTAATAATTTTCGCCTATGCAGCCCACTTCGCCGGTACTTGCCATTTCAACACCAAGCACAGGATCTGCTTTCTGTAGCCTCGAAAACGAAAACTGCGACGCTTTGATGCCAACATAATCCATTTCGAAAGCTGATTTATTCGGTTTCTCCACTTTGATGCCAAGCATTATTTTAGTGGCAAGTTCAATTAAATTGATTTTTAAAACCTTGCTCACAAACGGAAAACTCCTCGAAGCACGCAGGTTGCATTCAATCACCTTGATGTCGTTGTCGCGCGCAAGGAACTGCATATTGAACGGCCCGCTGATGTTCAGGGAACGGGCAATTTCGCGCGATATCTTTTTAATACGGCGCGAAGTTTCAAAATACATTTTCTGAGCCGGGAAAACTATGGTTGCATCGCCCGAGTGTACACCGGCAAATTCGATATGCTCCGAAATGGCATAGGCCATTATCTCGCCCTTATCGGCAACGGCATCAATTTCAATCTCTTTCGCATTTTGTATAAACTCCGAAACCACAACCGGGTATTCTTTCGACACCCTTGCTGCCAGGGTAAGGAAAAAATCGAGTTCCTGCCGGTTTGAAACCACGTTCATAGCCGCGCCCGAGAGTACATACGAAGGGCGGATCAGCACCGGGAAACCAACCTCTTCTACAAAATCATAGATCTGCTC
>JBBSBT010000507.1:0-2889 GCA_038250985.1 Bacteroidales bacterium | reverse complement strand
TGATGCAAATGGCTTTTCAAAACAACTGATAATCGGGGGATCATCTGCTGAAAATACCGATACCGACGGTCCGAAGATTTCGTTATATCTGAATGATCAGAATTTTAAAAATGGCGAAGCAACCGGAGACTCTCCTTTATTACTGGCAAAACTGAATGATGTGAATGGTATTAATACTCTCAGCAATGGGATTGGCCATGATATTGTTGCCACCATCGATGGTGATAATTCCTCGTCCATAGTGCTGAATAGTTACTATAGTGCTGATCTTGACAGTTATCAGTCGGGGGTTGTAAACTATAAAATGTCGCAACTCGCCGAAGGCACACATACACTTACTCTGAAAGCCTGGGATGTTTTTAATAATTCATCTGAGGCAACCATCAGTTTTACAGTGACTAAAAATGTACAGATATCCATCACAAATATGAATGTTTATCCTAATCCTTTCAGGGATGAGGTGAAAGTGGAATTTGAGACTAATATGTTTGATATGCCTGTTGATGCTTACCTGGAGGTTTTTAATATAAACGGATCGCTGGTAAGTTCAACATCATCTCAGAAACTGCTATCGCAAGGCTATAAAGCCGGAATGCTGGAGTGGGATGGACGGACTGCATCGGGTAACGTTGTTCCGCCGGGTATTTACCTGGTTAGTATACGGGCCGGCGATGGTAAGAGTGAAACGGTTAAGGCACAGAGGCTGATCAAAGTAAAGTGAAAAGTGAAGAGTGAAAAATGAAAAATGAAAAATGAAAAATGCAAGGTTTGAAGGGTTTGACTTGTTTGAAGAGTTAGCGGTTCAACGTTCACGGGTTATAGGGTTAGCCTCTATTTGAACTCTTCAAACATTTTAAACCATTCAAACATTTCAAAACCATTCAAACATTTCAAACTCTTCAAACTCTGTAACCTTTAACCCTGTAACCCTTTAGCCCTGTAACCCTTTAGCACTGTAACCATAGAGATATGAAAGCTTAATCCTTCGAATCCCTCTTTTATAGAAAAAACAAATCCCAGTGCAATAACATTTTATTATCCCCGTTAATAACCAGACTAGTTATATTAAATAAAATCGCGACTTTATTTTTAAACGCTTATGACATTCAGTAAACCATCATTTTGTACCCTTTTGCTGCTGATGGCGGTAGTTATTTCAACAAAAGCTCAATACGTTACAGCACCACTTCCAACAAACTATATCGGCCAGTTCAATCCCATCACAACGGCTGTGCCGTTTTTAATGATTGCGCCTGATGCCCGCGGAGGTGCTATGGGTGATGCAGGAGTGTCATCGGAGCCGGATGCGTATTCAATGCATTACAACCCGGCTAAATTTGCGTATATCAAAAAGGATATGGGCGTTGGTATTTCATACAGCCCATGGCTCAAAGGAATCGTAAACGATATTAACCTGGCCTACCTGAGTGGTTTCAAGCGCATTGATAAGACCTCGGTAGTTGCCATGTCGCTTCGTTATTTTAACCTGGGGGATATTACTTTCACCAACGATCAGGGCTGGGCAATTGGAACCTATAGGCCAAACGAATTTGCACTTGATGGGACTTATTCAAGGTTTTTGACCGAGAATCTATCCATGGCAGTTTCGGCAAGATATATACACTCCAACCTCACGCAAGGACAGGATGTCGGTGGACAAGCCACCAAGCCGGGTAATTCAGTTGCTGCAGATGTAGCTTTGTTCCAGCGTTTCCCGGTCGAGTTTGATAAAATGTCCGGTGAGTTTTCATGGGGTATGAATATTTCAAATATTGGGACTAAAATTTCCTATAGCGATGACAATACACGTAAAGACTTTATCCCTACCAATCTGAAAATCGGTCCTTCACTTACACTCAATATTGACGATTATAACCAGATGTCGTTTATGGTGGATTTTAATAAATTGCTGGTTCCAACACAGTCAATTGATAGTGCCGGTGTAATCATTGCCGGAATGGACCCGAATGTTTCGGTGCCCGTTGGCATGATTCATTCATTTTATGATGCACCGGGAGGTTTCAAAGAAGAAATGAGTGAAATAAATATTTCGACAGGTGTCGAATACTGGTATGCAAAGCAATTTGCGCTACGGGGTGGTTTTTTCTATGAAAACAAAAATAAAGGAAACCGTAAATATTTCACCATGGGAGCCGGATTCAGGTACAATATCCTGGGTATTGATTTCTCATACCTTATCCCAATGGAAACACAGAACCCGCTTGCTCATACCTTGCGGTTTTCACTGCTGATCAATTTTGATGCACCTTCGGTGGCAAGATAATCAGTATCATATAATACAAAAGAGTTACCTGGTATGGGTAACTTTTTTTTTGCTTCAAGTCCGGTATAATAGCTTCTTAATCATCAAGCAGAACTGCCGCATAGGCGGAAACTCCTTCTTCGCGCCCCTCGAAACCAAGCCTTTCGGTGGTGGTCGCTTTCACCGAAACCTGCCCCGGTGTAAGGCCAAGCAATCCGCTTAAGGTAATACGTATGAGTTCGATATAAGGAGCGATTTTAGGCGTCTGCAATGCTATGGTTGTATCTATATTCTGGATGGTAAATCCTGCCGAAGCAACCAGTTTGCCCGTTTCAGCAAGAAGTATTTTGCTGTCTATCCCTTTGTATCTGGGATCAGTATCCGGGAAGTGCTTCCCGATGTCACCCAGCGCCGCTGCTCCCAGAAGTGCATCACAAATAGCATGAATTACCACGTCGGCATCCGAATGTCCAAGCAGTCCTTTGTGGTAAGGTATTTTTATTCCGCCGAGCCAAAGCTCACGGCCATCAGCAAAACGGTGTACATCGTATCCAAATCCTATGCGCATAGTTTAAATAGTTTCAGGGTTTCAGGGATTGAGGGGTTTGAAGGGTTCAAGGTTCAAT
>JBBSBT010000506.1:0-2896 GCA_038250985.1 Bacteroidales bacterium | reverse complement strand
CCGGAAATGAAGTCCAGTTTCCCTACTGTGAAGCAATCGCGGAAAATCGCTGACAAAATGCTGCTATTCCCTTTCTATAATAAGGCTTTCTGGGTTACCATGACTGTAATCCAGTTGTTGCTGGCATGGATGCTGCAAAGCAGTTCGCGGAACGAAAACCTGAATTTCATGCAGCAACTGGCTGGTATTTCCGGTTTCGGAAGTTTCCTTTCTGTTATTTCCAAACACCTTTTCCTGGCCCCTGCCGTGCTTATTATTTGTCTTTTTGTCGTAATCGGCCTGTATGTTTTTGCTGACGGAAATTCAGGAAAACACAATTACAAATGGGTCGGGGCCATGCATGGCCTGGTACAATTGCTCAGCATGTTTTTATTTATCTGGCTGTTTTCATGGATCAATATTTCGGTATTTGACATTAAAAATAACCTGGTCTTCGTGCTTGTATTTGCAGCTGAAACTTTTTTACTTGGCGGATTAACCGGTAGCTTTATTATGGGCTTTTACCTTTGGTTCTGTAGTTTGTACCTGGATACGCATATCGATGAAAGTTTCTCGGCCCTGGGGATTCAGCATTATAAAAATTTCCTGCGAATCCATCTTTCACCCGATGGTAAAGTGACCATTTACCCTATCGGAATTGAAAAATCAGTGACCAACTGGAAACAGGAGGGCGAAGGTGAGAACATGAAATTCAGTTCATCGGATACAGCGAAATATTACCTTATTGAACCGCCGGTTGTCATTAAGAATATATGAAATTATAATACTAATGCGAATCAAGGGTTGAAAAGTTAAAAAGAAGTAGTTGTTAACAAATTGAATGTTAGTAAGTTGTGAATAATAAATTATGTTAATAACCTGAGAATCAGCATCTTAGTGAAATATTCCATTACACCACAAAAGATATGATATCTCAGGTTAAGGCAGACAAATTAATAGAAATTCACTTTCACGTGTGTGAAAAATTCGAAAATGAGTTAAAATTCTCTTGTTTGCGTTTCACCAATAATGATGAACCAGTATTTACCGATCAGGAGCGATATATGGGCATACCCGCCGAGACCAGAGCAGATTTTATTGCCGGCTCGCCTTATACCTATGCCAAAAACCTGAAAGGAAACCTGCTGTATATTCACGGCACCGACGACGACAATGAACATTATGCCAATGCAGAGAAACTCTTTAACGAGTTGATTCGCTATAATAAGACATTCCAGATGATGATTTATCCAATGCGCTCGCATGGCATATTTGAAGGTGAGGGTACATCGAAACACCTTGCCTCCACTTGTAAGAAATTCCTGCTTGAGAATTGTCCTCCGGGAGGAAGATAAGCTAAAGTTTACATGAATACGATGCGTATCAAAATATCATGCGAATTATTAAGCATAGTATTGTTGAAAAGCTTCTCCTCTAAAAAAAGCTCACCCATCCTTCAGCCTTATAAATTAGCTTTATGGTTTGAAACTTTCTAGCTTTTATTTGTAATAATATTTACCAGGTGCTGTAACTCTTTGTTGATTTATACGTCAGAGTATATATGTATGCACAATATACAAATTAAATACTATGAAAAAGGGGGTTCACATTATTGAACAATACCCTGTTTCAAAATCAGCTATTAGTATTTTAGGATCAATTGTGTAAACTGCCAAATCAGAACATATTGAACCTGGGAAATCCATAAGGGAAACAATTCCCCGGGGCAAATTAAATAAAAGAGGTATGATCCGTTTGAACGGAATTAACAAATCGTACGTTACCGGCAATAATAAGTTGCATGTGCTGAAAGGTATCGACCTTCATATACAGGCCGGTGAGTTTGTGTCTATTATGGGATCCTCAGGTTCAGGGAAATCGACACTACTCAATATCGTGGGCATTCTCGACGAGCACGATACCGGGGAATATTATCTTGACAATACCCTTATCCGCAACCAAAGCGAAACCAAGGCTGCCGGGCTGCGCAACCAGTATATAGGGTTTGTGTTTCAGTCATTCAACCTGATCTCGTTCAAAAACGCCATGGAAAATGTTGCTTTGCCGCTTTATTACCAGAACGTTAACCGAAAAAAACGCAATCGCATCGCGATGGAATACCTTGAGCGTATGGGGCTTGCCGAATGGGCTGAGCATATGCCCAATGAGTTGTCGGGCGGGCAGAAACAACGCATAGCCATAGCACGTGCCCTTATTGGAAAGCCCAAGGTCATCCTTGCCGATGAGCCTACCGGGGCTCTCGACACCACTACTTCCTTCGAAGTTATGGAGATCCTGAAGGAAATTAACCAGGAGGGCATCACCATTATTATTGTGACCCACGAAAATGATATTTCCCATATGACCAACCGCATCATCCATCTGAAAGACGGACTAATTGAGAGTGAGGTTCTCAATGGGAAGAAACCGGTAACTACCTAACTTTTAACCACAGTTAAAATGTTCGATACGGATAAATGGCAGGAAATCTTCAGTACTATTAAGAAGAACAAGCTCAGAACTTTTCTGACCGGTTTCAGCGTGGCCTGGGGGATCTTTATGCTGATGATATTGCTAGGCTCGGGAAACGGTTTGCAGAAAGGCGTTGAGAAACAGTTTGAATCATCAGCAACCAATACCATCTGGGTGTGGAGTGGTCAAACAAGTTTGCCTTACAAAGGCATGAAGCCGGGAAGAAACATACAACTGGTAAACGAAGATTACGATGCCGTTAAAAGTTCGGTGAAAGGTATTGACAAGAGTTCATCGCGTTACAATATATGGGGAACCAATACTTTATCCTATAAAAAACAGTTCGGCAGTTTCAACGTTCGGAATGTGTACCCTGATTATGGTGAGATCGAAAAATTGAAAATCATCAGGGGGAGGTATATCAACCAGCCCGATATCGACCAGT
>JBBSBT010000505.1:0-2916 GCA_038250985.1 Bacteroidales bacterium | reverse complement strand
TCTTATGCGTTCAGATGCTTACCATCAAGATTATTCCGTGGATGACTCAGTAATAAATAAAATCAGTATTCAGATATCTGCACCCAGGCAAATGAATAATGTTCATTTTAAGTTTGGAGGAGAATTAATACGTGGCGCCCTGACACTGGCAACAGGGTTAGGAATCAGCAGTGATAAGAATGTGGATTGGTACCTGCCGGGGACGATAAGAACCAATAACCAAAAACTGGATTGGATATCAGATATTTATTGCCCCGGGTATGTGGAAAAACAAAGAGAACGCGTAACCAACAGCGATGGCAGCAAGACGGTAGAAACAAATTATGTAAATGTATTTTTATGGCAGCAGGGAGCGCTGGGTTATATTATAGAAGCCGGCGATACCATAGGCTGGTATTATGTGATCAGGTCCCCGCGAACAGACACGGCATTAGTAAGGTTTGCAGAAGTGGTTTATAAAGGGGAAACAGAGCATAAAACAATAAATTATATGGAATTTGCAGTGTTAGGTGAATTTTTAGGCAAAAAAAGTGCCATCCTGTTTAATTCGGACGAAAACAGGCTTTACATCTTTGACCAGTATAACCTGAAAGGCATCTGCCAGCTAACAAAACCGCCCTCACTTATAGTCAGAAAAAAGAAAAGAAAAAATGTTCAGCCATACCTGCTTGTAAATGAAAACCTGGCGGAACCGGAACGCATCGATATAATACGGCTGGCAATGCTGGCAATACGATTCAAAAATGCGGTTGAAACGAATTAACAGCCGGGGAGCGGGGAAATAATCCGGGAGAACCCCCGGCTTCGACCGGGATTTTAAATCCTGAAAAGTCCGGATAATTACATTTCCTGTTTTCACTATCATATGTAATAAAAGAAGACAGCAGGATTTCCATGTGAAATCACTAAGATTATTTCCGTACTTTCGATGTGCAGAATAATAGCGGTTTATGAAATTTATTATCGACGATAAAATACCTTACAGCAAAGGCGTTCTGGAGCCATTCGGAGAAGTGTTATACGTTCCCGGGGCCAAAATCACCCCGGAAATTGTAAAAGATGCCGATGCAATAATTACACGTACAAGGACCAATTGCAATGAAAGCCTTCTCTCCGGTTCATCCGTGAAATTTATAGCTACCGCTACCATCGGCTACGACCATATTGATACGGATTATTGTGAAAAAGCCAGTATTGTATGGACCAATGCTCCCGGCTGCAACAGCAAATCAGTGGAACAATATATTGCTTCAGCGCTCTTTGTTTTAGCCAGGCGGAAAAGCTTTCAACTGAAAGGAAAAACAATAGGTGTGGTCGGAGTCGGGCAGGTTGGATCGAAGGTGGCACGGATATGCGAACTATTTGGAATGAAAGTGATGTTGAATGACCCTCCCCGCGCACGTACCGAGGGATTGGATAATTTCTGCAGCCTGAAAGATATAATTAAAAAGGCTGACATTATCAGTTTCCACGTGCCTTTGAATATGCAGGGCGAGGATGCCACTTTCCACATGGCGAATTCTACCTTTTTTGACGCACTGCAACGCAGGCCGATAGTGATCAATTCGTGCCGTGGTGAAGTAATGGACACGGCATCGGCAAAATCCGCCATCCGTAAAGGCCGGGTTTCAGGGCTGGTGATCGATTGCTGGGAAAACGAACCGGGTATTGATCCGGAACTGCTTGGATCAGCGGAACTGGCGACACCTCATATAGCAGGCTATTCAAAGGACGGAAAGGCGAATGGCACCCGTATGTGCATACAGGCCGTAAGCCGTTTTTTCGGCCTGGGAATCGATGACTGGAAACCGCTGAAGATTGAACTTCCTGAACAAACTGTGATCGAACTGGACGGGACGAATATTTCGGAAGAAGAAATACTGGCAAAAGCAGTGCTTGCTACCTACGATATACGTAAAGATGATGCCGCATTGCGCAATGACCCTTTATCGTTTGAAAATCTTCGCGGCGATTATCCGGTCCGCAGGGAGTTTACTACATACACCATCAAAGCCTTGAATGTAAATCCGAAAACAGCAGGCATTCTTGATGCAATGGGATTTAAAGTTGAAGTGTAGGTAGTGATTTAAGAACTAAAATCAAAAATCCACCCTCAATGAAGGTGGATTTTTTTTGATGTAACGTGCATTATATCAAAGCTATATGTTATTTTTTTTTGTTTTTTACGTATTATTCAGATTCTTTAAGAAATGCTACAACCTGTTTGTGAACATTTTCAGGAGTGAAACCGAATTTCTCATCCAGCACTTTTGCCGGCGCCGAATAACCGAAATGATCCAATCCCCATATTTTCCCATGGGCGCCCACCAGGCCGGCCAATGTTACCGGAAGTCCGGCGGTAAGGCCAAATACCGGCAAGTCACCGGGTATTACCTGTTTCTGATAGCTTACTGGCTGCTGCCTGAATAATCCTTCCGAAATAACAGAAACCACCCTCACTTTAATTCCTTCTCCTGCGGTAAGCAAAGCAGCGCCATCAACCAGGGTGGAAACTTCGGAACCGCTGGCTACCAGCACCACATCAGGTGTTCCTTCACAATCCAGGACGATATAGGCACCCTTCTCAGCTTGTAATGCGTCGTGATACCTTGTTGAGCCCGTTTTTGTCGGGAGATCTTTGATGTTCTGCCGTGAAAGAATAAGTGCCGTTGGCGTTTGTTTGTTTTCCATAGCCATTTTCCAGGCTACCGATGTTTCGCAGGCGTCGGCAGGGCGAAGCGCCAGCAGGCTCATATGCCCGTGATGGTTTTTCAGATGCTCGAGAAGGCGTATCTGCGCTTCCTGTTCCACCGGCTGGTGTGTAGGGCCATCTTCGCCTACGCGGAAAGCATCGTGCGACCATATAAATTTCACAGGCAAACCCATCAAAGCTGAAAGGCGAACGGCCGGTTTCAT
>JBBSBT010000504.1:0-2918 GCA_038250985.1 Bacteroidales bacterium | reverse complement strand
TCCTGAACTTTAAGCAAGGCATCACAGGTTTTCTGAAGAATTGTAATCAAATCAGTTCTGTCAGGATGATTTTCAGGCAGATAATCAAGAATATCTTCGATTGCAAGGATATACCATCCCGTAGCACGACTCCATGGATAATGCGATTTCCCGGTGGCCGGATCGCACCATTTCTGCGTGCGGCTCTCATCCCAGGCATGCATTAACAGACCGGTATTTGGATCAATTGTTTTTTCATAGATTAATTTTACCTGGAAAGTGGCAACATCGAACCATTCGGGCGAATTAAACTCTTTTGCATATTGAGCCATAAAAGGCGACGCCATGAAAATCCCATCGAGCCACATCTGCCACGGGTAAATCTTTTTATGCCA
Organism: Bacteroidales bacterium; assembly: GCA_038250985.1. GTDB lineage: Bacteria > Bacteroidota > Bacteroidia > Bacteroidales > UBA4417 > UBA4417. The sequence goes on along the minus strand of JBBSBT010000504.1, from coordinate 2,544 downwards.
GTAACCGCCTGATTTTGTCTTAGGATGTGTTTTCAACTGCCCAATAAAATTATCGATGGCAATTTTATATTTTGGATCGGGATTTCTCTTATAAACAGTAAAAACGTTTCTACCGGGAAAAATTCTGTCCAGGTTATATTCCTCCGGCTTATAGTCGATAACGGAGCCATCGGGTCCGACAAAATAATTAACCCAATCTTCCATGTATTTTGAGAATCGGGCATCCGTTTTACCGAGTTTGTCAACCGCCATTCCCAATAAAGCAACATCATAAGCCCATTTAGGTTTGCCATCCACATAATGAATAAGGCTGTCTGATTTGGCCAACACAGTATTTGCCATTTTTACTGACCATTTCATGTCGGTTTCACCGGTTTTATCAGCTGCTTTCTGGCCGGTACATGCAAAAAACAATATCAGCATTAAAAAACTTAAAAGTATTTTCATCAATTATTATTTACTTATTATCAGGATCGAACCATTTCGGACCGGAACAAAATTCCCATTTGTATGCCGCAAAAATATTTTCCCTGTTATATTTTGAGGATTCTTTTTTATTCATTTTTTTTGACCAGGCCACTCGTTGCTGAACATCAGCCCCGACTCCATAATTATTGTATTCGGTAAATTTAACCTGTTTTATATCTTCATTATCAGACCAGTTATGCCAGCCTTCGGGACTGATGAAAGACCCCATTTCGCAATTCAGAAAGGCTACGTTAGCATGTGTGCGCCACGGGCGTCCCAGGTAAACTTTTGTCACTCCATCATCAGCAGTGAGTTTACAATCCAGGAAAACAAAACCGAAAGGTTTTCCTTCGGTAGTGCTGGCTGCCGTGATGTAGGAATCCTTTTTGCAATGAATGGTGCAATTTTCGAACAAAGCAGTTGCTTCACCAAAAATAAAATCGGTAGTTCCTTCAATGTAACAATTCCGGAAATACTGGCGGCTAAATTTCCCGGCAGCATACAGAGTGTCCTGGTTTCCTGTAATTCTACAATTGCGAAACACACAACGATCGCCTTCCACATGCAGGGCAACCGCTTGCCCGACAGGCCCGGAGGTATTTTCAACTGTAATGTTTTCCATTATAAAATCGTCGGCTTCAACAAGCAGAGTGTAAGTGTAAAAGGTGCTGTTTCGTCCTCGGCCCATTTTACTAAAAAAGTCATTGTACGAAATAATTGTTTTTTCCACACTCTCTCCAATAATAGATAGCTGTGTATTCCACGACGGAACACGGATCTTCTCATTGTAGATTCCATTCTTAACAAAAATGATGATCCGTTTATCCGGAAATGCCTTACAGCTATCGATTGCTTTTTGAATGGATGTAAAATTACCACTGCCATCCTGTGAAACAGTCATTTCTATTGCATATTGCGCAAAAACCCCGGGCGATAATGAAATAAGTGCCAGTACTAAAAGAAGTTTGAAATTTAATAGCTTCATTTTAAAATTGTTTGTTTTCGTTTAGAAGTCATTTCAACATTTTATCCAGGAAACCAACTATATAGCTGACGGTTGGTTCAAACCAGGGATGAAACAGCCAAAAGGTGTGCGGGCTTCCACTCAACGTATGAATTTCCGTGTAAATGCCATGCGGCGCTAATGCTTTGATCAGGCTATCCCTGCCGGCATGGTAACGCGGTTGCGAGCTGTTTAAAAATAATATCGGCGGTGTATCCTTCCCTGCATATGTCAAAGGAGATGCCTCGATCCATTTCCCGGGAGCTTCGCTGAAAGTAGCTCCAAACCATTTTGCGCCGGCTGATGGTTTGGCAGGGTCGTTGTCTTTTTCGCTTTCATTTGGATCCGTAAAATCGAGTATGCCGTCCATATCGATGATGGCCTTTACTATTGTCGAAATTACAATATCACCTTTATTTTCATTGAATTTCTCCAGGTCACCTGTCATTCCGACTAAAGCGGCTAACTGCCCGCCAGCCGAACTTCCGGAGATTGCAATCCGCTCAGGATCGATGTTATATTTTTCGGCATGAGTGCGTAAAAACCGGATAGCTGTATTTATATCGTAAACTGCGGCCGGATAAAGCGCTTCAGGCGAAAGACGGTATTCAATACAAGCCGTAACATACCCGTGATAAGCTATCTGCTGCGCCAAAGGAACCTGCATTCTTTTATTTCCCGAACTCCAACCGCCTCCGTGAACCAGGATAAGGGCGGGATATTTACCCGGTGAGGCAGGAGAAAAAAGATCAAAATGCATATCCCGATTCCCGTAGGTTGCATCTTTAAGTGAATTATATACCAAGTCATATTCAGCCACAACCCCATCAGGAATTTGTGGTTCAACAATTTTGGCCTTAGGAAATTCCTTTCTTATTTTTAGCCAGGCCGAATAGGTTGAATAAGAAGTATCCGCCGGAAATGGTTTTTGTTCCGTTCCCTGTGCAAATATTTTCGGTGAAAGCAAAAACAATATCACTGAAAATGAAATCGTACACCAATTCATATTTGTGCTTTGTTTCGTCTTATTTTTAAGGATTTTTGCTTATCACTGTATCATTCATCAATGCCTG
>JBBSBT010000503.1:0-2918 GCA_038250985.1 Bacteroidales bacterium | reverse complement strand
TCGATATCCAGTATTTATTCCCCGCTTATCGGAACTTCAATAACTAATACACCGACTACTTTCCGCCGGTCGTTCGGCAGTTTTACCATGACGGATTTTACTGAACCGGGATGGACCGTAGAACTATATATCAACAATGTTGTTGTTGATTTTACTACTGCTGATGCTTCGGGATTTTTTAAGTTTGATATTCCTTTGGTTTACGGTTCATCCAATGTGATGCTAAAATTTTATGGCCCATGGGGAGAAGAGCGGCAAAAAGAGCAAACCATTAATATCCCATACAATTTCATGCCAAAAGGCGAATGGCAGTATACCGTTGCTGCTGCTATGGTTCAGGATACCAATCACAGTATTTTTAGCCGTGCTGAAACCAATTTTGGTATAAATCGCCATCTTACCCTGGGCGGTGGTTTTGAATACCTGTCATCCATCATTTCCAACCCGTCCATACCTTTTGTAACAGGATCGGCACAAGTGCTGAGCAATGTCCTTTTAAACGGTGAATATGCCTATGGAGTGCGCACCAAAGCGCTTTTAAACTACAGCTTACCGGCCAGCTTTTCTCTGGATATTGACTATACAAAATATGTACACGAACAAAAGGCTATCCTGTTCAATTACCTGGAAGAACGCAAAGTCAGGCTTTCAATACCTGTTTCTTTAAAGAAATTTATGGCATACACCCGTTTTTCATTTGCTCAGAATATACTTTCCGAAACCACCTATTCAACTACGGAAGCCACTTTTTCAACTTTTTACAAAGGGGTAAGCGCAAATTTCACCGGCAATGCCAACTGGATTAAAGACCGGGAACCCTACATTTATGGTAACCTGGGCCTGGGTTTCCGCTTTTTCAAAACACTTTCCTTCAGGCCACAAGCTCAATATGATTTTACGAATAATGCCTTGATTTTCACTAAAGTGGAACTTGAGAATAGTTTCTCATCAAAATGCAATCTTTCCATGGTATGGGAAAATAATATGCGCAGCAATATTAACAGTGTCGAATTAACATTCAGGTATGACCTTTCTTTTGTTCAAACCAGCCTGAGCACAAGAATGTCGAAAGATCAGATTATGACCGGGCAGAGTGCCAGGGGCAGTTTTGCATTTGGCAGCGGCAACGGAAGGGTAATTGCTGACCTGCGTAACAAAGTCGGCCGGTCCGGATTAACCATCATCCCTTTCCTGGATATCAATAACAACAATCGCCGCGATGCAGATGAGCCTCTTGCCTCAGGCATGAATATACGCATCAATGGCGGTAGGATATTACCCGATTCACGTGATTCAATCATCCGTATCGTTGACCTTGAACCGTTTGCCAGTTACATGCTCGAATTCAATGATACCCAGTTTGATAACATCTCGTGGCAGATAAAAAATAAAACCATGAGCATACTCATGGATCCTAACCAGTTCAAACTGCTTGAAGTCCCCATTAAAATTATGGGTGAAATAAATGGCATGATTTATATTAAGACCGGCAATAGCCTCAGGCCCCAAGGACGTGTACAGATCAATATTTTTGATACTGAAGGAAATTTTATTGCCAAAACTCAGAGTGAATCCGACGGATATTACACCTATTTAGGTTTAGGACCCGGGAGGTATTATGCTGAGGTCGACCAGGAGCAATTAGCACGCCTGAATTACGTCTCGGAGCCCGGTCAGTTTAATTTTGAAATAAAGCCTTCCATATACGGTGATATTATCGACGATATCGAATTCCAGTTGACGAAAGAAAGTAACAGGTTGCCTGAAGTTGCTGAGATAGAAATGGCCGAACCTGAAATTGTTCCTGTATTAAAAGAGGAACCACTGTCAACAAATATTAACCTGGAGCCGCTTGCAAATGAAGAATTGCCTTCAACCATAACAAAATTTAAACCTGCTGTTAAAGTAACTCCGGCAATCGTCGCAGTAAAAGAAACAAAACAGCCGGTTGTAAAGGAAGAAATAATTTCGACACCTCCGGTTGAGATTGCTCAAATGACCAATGAAATAAATAAATTCTTTATCCAGGCCGGGGCGTTTAAAAACAGGAAGAATGCGGATCGCTTAGTAAAGAATCTTACAAAAATAACTTCGGAAAAATGGTTTATTGAAGATGAAGGCGGGTACGCCAAAGTCAGACTCGGATATTTTGAATCGAAAGAAGCAGCGAATGCATTTAAAGAATCCCTGCATGAAACTGATATAGTGTATTACATTTCCGGAATTCAAAGTGAAGCAAAACCAGGACAGCAACTGGCCGGATCAGAATTTGCGAAGCAACACCAGGACGAAGTTCAACAAACGCAACCTGTAACTGTTACTCCGATTGTTGCTGATGCCGAAGTAATTTCAACGCCATTAATGGATTGCGACAGTAATAACACTCAGAACGGATATTTCGTACAGGCCGGAGCCTTTGCAATTAAATCAAATGCCGAAAAATTGACGACAAAACTGATCAAAGAAACCGGGCAAAATTGGTTTATTGCCTGCGGAAAGGGATTATATAAAGTCCGTCTCGGATACTTCACGAGCAAGAATGAAGCGAAAAATCTTGAAAAAACACTGGCTTCGACCGGAATTAAATACTACGTGAACAAACCTGTAGGCGCAATAATCATCAATCAGCCTGAAATAGCCGTAGTACCTGTTGAAGTAAAACCTGTAATCAAGCAGCAGGCCATAGTGGCTCCGGAACAGCAAAAAGTCCAGGTTGTACCGGTACAGGTTCCTTTGCAAACCGAAACAAAAGTCAAGGTAGCAGAACAGCCTAAGCCAACAGTTATCAAGAATGAAGCATTGATACCGGCTGTTGCTGAGAAAATCCCGGAACCGGTTAAAGAAACCGATAAAGTTATTAAGAAGACCAAGGACGGCACCGTGATTGCTCCTCCGGTTGATGAACTGAACAAAGCGGT
>JBBSBT010000502.1:0-2924 GCA_038250985.1 Bacteroidales bacterium | reverse complement strand
GGCCAACTTACTACCACCGATGCTGATGGCACAGAGGAGATTGTTAACGCAAATGATATGTTTTACTGGCCGGCAGGACATAATGTAAAAGTAAATGCAGATGCCGAGATTGTGATGTTCAGCCCTCAGCACGAGCACACACAAGTAATCAATCATATGATCGAGATGGTTAAAGGGTAAGTTCAATGCCAAAATTTGGTGGCAGCATTCTTTCAAATCAAGTAACATAATTCAAGTTTACAAATTTTGTCAGGAGTACTGTTTAGTTCTCCTGACAAAATTTTTCTTTCGATGGCGTGCCTCTCCCGACACGTGACGGCACAAATATGTAGCTTTTACCAAAAGAGAATGTATGCATTTAGATAATAGCTGTAATTTCAACTCCAATATCTGAAAAGTACAAGATATCCGAAGGCGATAAAGTCTGTTTTGTTGCATTCATAATTGTTGATTGTCATAAAGTTCAGGAGAATGACTGTAAAAATACTGTCATGCGTCGGGAGACGCGAACCAGCCAGAGTCATTGTGGCGGGTTTTCGATACCTTTGTAATCAAAATCCGAATGCAACTAATATGAACAACCCAATTTCAATAAGTGAATATATCAGAAACGTCCTTCAAACCTGCCGGCTTGCCGTTTTGGCTACCGAGGGTAATGGGCAGCCCCATGCAAGTTTGATAGCAATTACACCATTTTCAGAGTTTCGGCAAATAATCTTTGCTACGTATCGCAACACGCGCAAGTTCGAAAATCTGCTTCAAAATGAGAGAGTAGCAGTTCTGATTCAAGGGGAAGATACCGACAGTTCATTTAAACAGACAGGTTTCGCACTAACAGCATATGGTCATGCCCGGGAAGTCGGGATAGCAGATTATGAAGAAGTTATGCAGGCGCATCTCGAAAGACATCCTGATCAGACGGACTTCCTGCAGTCTGCAGATATAGCTATCATGCGGATTAAAGTAGAAACGTATCAGGTTGTACGTGGAATTGATGATGTTACCTGGTGGCCTGTTGAAGATTACAAGGATTAGCCTGGATGTTGGATATGAATAATTAATTCAACCCGAAGCCTGAACAGGTGTTGCAATTTGCTTTTAGAATAAATATGTGAATGAATTATGCGAATTTATGGGTTGAAAATGTAATTTGTTAGTTACCAGCCTCAAACACAATATTGGATTCAACCCTTGATTCGCATGAATTAGTAATTATTTCAAAATACTTTCGTCAATTCCGACCTGTTTTAATCCAGGAAAATTTTCATTGATTCAAAAAAGATATATGAATTTAGCAGCAGATAAAACAAAGCCGGCAACGAAACCAATAAACTGTCTTTAACTCTTAACCTGGCCAGAAATCCTAAAAACATTAATAAAGCCAAACCTCCTGACGAGATCAGCAAAATTGAATTGAAGTATAATCCAGCAAGTAATCCGAGTGCTCCAATAATCTCCAAAACCGCAGAAAGCAGTCCGAATTTCTCCAACTTAAAGCGCTTGAATTCACTTTTCATGTGAGGAGATCTAAACCAATTAATTCCGTATAGTAAAAAGGATAAACTTGAAATCAGGATAAGTATATCAAGCAACCGCATTACGAAATTAAATTTAGGGAAACCGCAGCAACAAAAAGACAAAGCAGCAACAGAAACAACGATGGCATTCGTTTTTGCCACGGATTTTTCACTTTGAAGTGAAAATACTGTGCGCTAAGCATAAGGAAAGCCATCAAAAGTGCCGGAATAAGAACCAGCGATGGATACCAGATTCCTGCCACCAGCAAAGTTGCCAATGCAATTTTTGCTGAGCCAACCATTGTGCGGGTTAAATCGTTCAGGCCATATTGTTTAAATTCTTTCACGATATTATCGAAACGGAATACCCATACAATTACGATGGAAACAGCAACAATCAGTTGAGCAATCAAAGCGAAATTGGTCATCATAGTCTATTATTTTTTTTTAATTTTCCTACTCATCTGGCTTTTCGGTATCGCCCCGTTATTTTATAGTGAGTTCTGGACTTCACTTGCTAAGCTCAAATTTAATGAATATTCACACAAAACACTTCAACCGTATTGTTTTTGAATTAAATACGCTAAAACAGGCAGCAGGTTTAACGGTTTATTTACCATCAACTCCTGTTCAGGAAAAAATATGCCAAATTCAGTGCAGTGGCAAAGGTCACCCATAATAAATAAGGGATATTGATAATCGCGGCAATAGGCTTTAATTTGTAAAACTTAACCAGCATTACAATAATCATTGTCCAAAGCGCGAGGATGTCGATCAGTGCAAGGCCGATCATTTTGAAATAAAAGAAGAAAAAGCTCCAGCAAAAGTTTAAAATCAATTGAACCATAAAAATCACAATTGCCTGGTTACGTTTTTTGCCGTATTCAAGTTTCCAGATCAGGAAGAATGAAATACCCATTATCAGGTAAAGCGTTGTCCATACAGGTCCGAATATCCAATTTGGCGGATTGAACGAGGGCTGGTTGAGCGAGGCATACCATTCGGGAATTGCCCGGGCGGTAAACAAGCCTGCAATCGCCCCGATCGAAAGCGGCAAGATGATGGAAATAAGCAGTTTTCCAATATTAACAGTCTTCATAATTAATTGAATGTAAGTTTAACGAATCATCATAATGCAAGTACCCTGAGCCCTGGAAACCGGTTTATTTCAATTCCTTTAGTATCCTCAATGCTTCATCCACATGCTTTTCGGTCTGGAGTTGCGAATTGAAAGTATAAATAACTTTGCCAGATTTGTCTGCAACATAGGTTACCCGTCCGGGCAATAAGCCCAAAAAATTAGTCGGCACGCCGAATTGCTTTCTGATTTTATTTCCTTCATCGCTCAGCAAGGTAAAAGTAAGCCTGTGTTTCAGCGCAAATTCCTTATGGCTTTCAACGGATTGG